>JAYSZC010000154.1:0-5284 GCA_043738235.1 Lewinellaceae bacterium
TCCTTTTTCTCATTTATGTCTCGGTATCTTAACGCTTTCATACCACAAAGGTAAGTGCGCGTTATTTTACAACCCTAATTCTGTATACTATCTAATGTAGAATTGGATGATTTTACATCAAATTCTATGATGTTTAACGCGACATTACGTCAATTAGAAATTATTGGAGAAGCCAGTAACCGACTCTCTGAAACGATCATATTAGATAATAGTGATGTACAATGGGGTCGAATTATTGGCCTGCGAAATTTAATCACTCATGAATATTTTGGTATTGATGACATTACCATTTGGAATATTGTCAAGGTTAATATTCCTGATTTAAAAATCAAAATAAGAAAGATAATCATTAAATATGCCTGAAACATATCAGGAAAATAATATTTTATTTTCTTATTGACAGAATATATTTAGAGCACCAGCAAACCCCTCCCCCGCAACGCCCCTATTGCCTTCCCATACCAGAACAACTCAAAATCTTCCAATCCCGCCGCCTCGTAGTGGGCTTTTACTTCCTGGAAAGTGAGCACTTCCGCATTCGAGGCCGACAGTTTTTGCAGGATGTTCAGGAGCCAGGCGCCATGTGCCTGCTCTACATTTAAGCGGAAGGTTTCTTTTTTATCCTGAAAAGTCAACGCCGCCATTTCCCATTGTTTGCCTTTTTTGGTTTTGGTAAAATGTGATACTGCCGGCGCCGTACCCAACCAGACTATTTTGGCCGTTGGTTTCAGCGAAAAAGGTTCTTCCTCCAGCAGGGCCTCGGCGATGTAGTTTTTGGGGATACTTGTGCGCGGCGTCTTGAAGTCGAACCATTCGTGCAGCGGAAAGTCCAACCCGACGCCGTGCATAAAGTTCAGCAGCGATTTTTTCAGACCGTAACTGAAGGCATCGTGGTCTGTGCCCGTTGGGTCGATATGCACAATGTCGTTATTGGCAAAACTGCCGACCTGACTGCTTTCTTTTTGAACGCCAAACTGCTCGGGATACAAACCCACAGGGCTGTGCGCCGTCATGGCAAACTGGTGCCAAAAACCGGATTGCAGGATGCCCGCTTCAAACATCTGGCGCACCATTTCCAAAGAATCTATGGTTTCCTGGGTCGTTTGTGTCGGAAAACCGTACATCAGGTAGGCGTGTACCATAATGCCCGCTTCGGTAAAATGGTTGGTCACACGCGCCACCTGCGCCACGGTTACACCTTTCTGGATCAGCTCCAGCAGTCGATCCGACGCTACTTCCAGGCCGCCCGAAACAGCTATACAGCCGGAAGCCCGGAGCAGTAAACACAGATCGCGGCTGAAACTTTTTTCAAAACGAATATTGGTCCACCAGGACACGATCAGTTTGCGGCGGATGATTTCCAGCGCCAATGCCCGCATCAAAGCAGGCGGCGCGGCTTCATCTACAAAATGGAAGCCGTTTTGACCGGTTTGCGCGATCAGTTCTTCCATCCGATCGCAAAGCAACTGCGCCGTCAGCGGTTCGTACACTTTGATATAATCTAAGGAAATATCACAAAAGGTACATTTTCCCCAATAACACCCGTGGGCCATGGTGAGTTTGTTCCAGCGTCCGTCGCTCCACATGCGGTGCATCGGGTTGGCAATTTCCAGCACAGAAACGTACTGATCCAGCAACAGGTCACTGTAATCGGGCGTACCGGTGTCCGCCTGTTTGTAATCCTTGCTCAAACTGTGGTTCAGGTACTCCACTTTCCCGTCGATCAGGGTAAATGCGCGTTTCAGCAGTTCCAGCGGGCGTTTTCCGGCAATATGTTCGATCAAATGTTCGACAGGCGCTTCTCCGTCGTCGAGCGTGATAAAATCGAAAAACTCGAATACGCGGGGTTCGGAAAGCGCGCGCAATTCAGTATTGGCAAAACCGCCGCCCATCGCCACTTGTACACCCGGGCAGTGTTGTTTGATCCACTGCGCACATCGAAAGGCTGCGTACAAATTTCCGGGAAAGGGCACCGAAATCGCTACCAGATCCGGCTGTATCTCCGCCATTCGGGTTTGTAAAATATCGATCAGCAGGTGGTCTATGTAGGTATAATCTTGTTGCAGGGCCTCGTACAATTCGTCGAACTGATGCGCGGAGCGTCCGAGTCGTTCGGCGTAGCGGCTGAAACCAAAATGCGGGTCCACACACTCCTGAATCAAATCGGACAAATCTTCGAGGTACAGCGTGGCCAAATGTTTCGCTTTGTCTTGCGTGCCCATAGAGCCGAATGCCCATTCCAGGTCGTCTAATTGGGCAAAACGCGCGGCTTCGGGCAAAAAGCCATCCTGACAAATCAGGTGAGACACCGTAGGGTTTTTGCCTTGCAAAAACAACATCACCACGTCGATGGTATGGATATACTGGTCTTGCAGCGCTATCATGCGCTGTGCATTGTCAGAAAAAATACTGTTGGAAGAAGCGATGCGGGTAAACAGTTGCGCCAGACCTTTTTTTGAAAACAGCGCCAGAATCACCTCAATCCCCAAATCCGCCTGACGGGCAGCGATTTGCCGGGTATTCAAAAAACCCTTTAGATACGCCGTAGCAGGGTACGGCGTATTCAACTGGGTAAATGGAGGTGTGATCAGAAAAATGTTCGGCTGCAAAACGGGTGATTTTGAGCCTGAAAGTACATTAAAAAAACCGCCTTCTCAAATCAATGAGAAAGCGGCCGGGTCTTTGGGATTAACAATTGGCATGGGTATCCATTTTCTTTAGATTAGAAACCGAACGCAACGCCGAGGTTGACGTTGAACAAGCGGTTTTTCGCAGTGGAACTCCCTTTATCACCGGCAGCATCTAATAAACCATGCGTGTAGGCTACATCAAAGTTGAGCCAGGTCATTTCTGCCAGGCGATAGTTGAAACCGGCGCCACCCTGCAGGCCGACATCAAATCCACCGTACAAATCTTTGGAGTCTACTTCCGTCGTAACGCCGTTGCGCACTTCCGTTTTTCCACCCATCAGAATAGCGAAGGAAGGACCGGCAAACAGTTTTGGACGAAAATCATCTTCCAATTGACCAAAAAAGTATTGGAATTTCATTGGAATACGCAAGTAATTGAGTTTGCTGGTGACGGTCGTACCACCCACATCCTGCTTCACACCTTCTTCAGAGTAACGCGCTTCGATACCAAAACCGCCGCTTTGCAGAATACTGTAATTGTAGGTAAGTCCAAAATTATAAGATGGACGCGGGCTGGAATTATCAACATCTGACAACCAGGCGTAGTTAAAACCCAGGGTTGGGCCGATCGAGTGAACCTGTGCCTGCGCTGTGTAACATGCGCTTATGACAACTATGGTTAAAATTAATTTTTTCATGACGATGTAGTTTAGTTTTGTTTAAAAACAAGAATAAGAAAGCCGTGCCATTGGAATGACACGGCTTTTTTACCTGAAATGGGGAGTTTATTCCCCAAAGTGTAATCGCGGGATAACATGCAAGTTCCCGGTTTGAGAAACGGGAGTTCTCCAGCGCGCGCTCAAGTTGTTATAATTCCTTTTTTAGCTGGTGTTCAAAATTAGTTAAAACTAAATCTTCTGTACCTCAGTAATTTACATTGTTTTTTGCCCTTTGCAATTTTGCCCTTTTACTTACAAGCGACGAATGATTTATTTACCTTTGCACCCTTCTATTTGATCTTAAAAAAATAAAAACATGTCAATCAAAACCTTCACCGCTCTTCTGATACTTGCTTTTGCCTGGACTTCCTGCAAAAATGACGCCGCTACATCGGGCACGACACAAAGCGAACCGGCCACAACGGAAGTAACTCCTGCAGCCGATCCCAGCGCAGCAATGGGAGCCGATCCTAGCGCAACAATGGGAGCCGACGCCAATATGGCTATTCAACCCATCTCACCTGCTACTCCCGCTGCCGCAACAACCCAGACAGCCGGAACAGCCGGTATGAAAAATCCGGCGCACGGCGAACCGGGACACGTCTGCGGGGTGCCTGTCGGACAAGTACTCGATGGTAAAACAGCGACAGCGCCTACCACCGTAGTACCTACGCCTACCACTGCCGCACCAAAACCTACTGCCGCACCTGCCGCTGGAAATGCTAAGGTAGCCCCGGGCATGAACCCGCCGCATGGCCAGCCAGGACACCGCTGCGATATTTCAGTTGGGGAACCCTTGAACAGCAAGCCTAAACAGTAAGTAAAAGGGCAAGATTGCAAAGGGCAAAGGGCAATGTAAATCAATGAGTTACAGAAGATTTATTTTGCACGCCTACTTAAGAAGTTTCAGGTAATTTTTTTGCCTCCTGGCAAACTGCGTAGAAAAGCAATTACCAGGAAAGACATGATGGCCACCAATCCGACTATGATGGGAATACCCTTCATTGGATGAAATTTGCTATGCCAGTATCCGCATTGCCCCCACCAGTCAATGATCAGGACGTGAACAAAATATATCCCGAAACTTGCCGCCGCAAACTCTTTTTCAAAATCCAGTAAGGGTCGTTTGTTGAAGGTCGTTTTGGCTAGCATAAACCACCCGATGGCTGAAAAAGACACATTGGGGGTCAGGTAATCATAGTACATGTTAAAATTTTGTCCCCTGGCGCTGCCACTCCAATAAGTCAGCATGGCCGTTGACATCGTACCCAGTACAACCAGTCCGAAGGATATGCGGGATAGTTGACTGCGGGTGAAGCGCCAGGGAATAAACTGCCTTTCGTCATCCAAAGCGGATTTATTTCCGAGGTAATAGCCCAGTACAAAGTAACCGGCGTTGTTGGAGGCCAGTTCGAAATAGATGCCGATGGAAATATGGGCATACTCTGCTAATAATTTATAGCCCCAGGTGCCTATGGCGCAAAGCGTCAGAAAGTACAAAATGTCGCGTTCAGTAGCGGCTTTTATCCAGGGGCGCAGGATGGGATAAACCAGGTACAGCCCGATAATGAGGTAAATAAACCACAAATGATAGTGTACGGGACCTTTCACGATTTTTTTGAACGCATCCCAAAAAGTGGCCGGATCGCCCTTGGCAATATAACTGTACAGCATATAGACGCACATCCAGAACAAGGCCGGAATAACAATCCGGCTAAAACGTTTTTTTAAAAAGACGCCCAGTTCGTAGTCTTTACTCAGCAACAGGTAGCCACTCAGCATTACAAACAGGGGTACGGCAGGCCGCGCCAGCGAATTCCACCAATTGCCGGCCCACCACCACCAGGTATTTAAATCAGGGTAAGTATGGGCAATCGGTGAGGCGACATGAATGGCAATGACCAGAACGGTAGCAATATTGCGCAGCCGGTCGGC
>JAYSZC010000155.1:0-2151 GCA_043738235.1 Lewinellaceae bacterium
TTTGGCATTTGTGAAAATTCGACCAAAATATCAATTACTGCCAAAGGCGAAGCGCCCGAAACACTAAACACCACACACTAAACACGATTCACGATTCCAGGCCTGAAAAGCAGATGCCAAAACCGGGAAAGCCGCCAAGCGGGATGCCTCTCTCACTTCTCACTCTCTCACTTCTCACCTCTCACTTCTCACTTCTCACTTCTAAAATCCGTAGGAGGCCGTCAGCGCCCAGGAAGCATTTTTTAGGCTGCCGAAAAATTCCTCGAAGGTATTTTCATTGCGAATGTCCTGCAGGCTGCGGGATACCCGCAAGTGCAGACCTATATTGCCCAGATCAATACCGCCGCCGAGGTGCCAGCCGTAGTCGAAACTTTGCAGGTCGTCTTTATCTAAGTCAAATGTGATCGGATTGCCCTGGCTGTCTTTGAATGTGCCTTCTGCCGTGGTCAACAGACCGGCGTGAACGCCGGCGTGGAGGTTGATAATGGCGAGGTTAAACTCCAAAGAAAGCGGGATTTCCAGGTAACTGAGTTTCAGGTCGGAGGTATTGCCGCCGATCAGGTCAAATTCAGCGCCTTTTGTAGTAAAAAGTAATTCCGGGCGAAGAGCCAGGCGAGCACCTCCCAGTGGGATTTTGGCAAAAGCGCCACCGGTAATCCCGATGCGCGATTTTCTATCTTCCGCATTGGCGTCGTCGTACAGATTGGAGCCGGATACGCCTAATTTTAAGCCGAACCGAATGCCACCTTCGGTCAATTGGGCCTGCAAATGAGGAAAAATACCCAGTAAAAGAATGGCCGTAAACAGGAATTGCTTCATTGTTTTCATAAAATAAGTTTGGTTTTGAAATGAAAAGGCTGCCTCGGGGTATTCTGGCAAGCAGGCCCGGAAAAAATACTATACAAATGTACCGGATTTATGCTGATAGTTGAGATGTTGTGTATGTTGATAGTACTTAATTAAAAAGAGGCCGGACAGGATTTCTGCCGACCTCTTATCACTTGTTCATACTGTATTTATGCTTGTTCGTCTGTTTCAGACGTTTCTTCCTCAGGGGTCAATTCCGCCGTTTCCGCTTTCTCTTTATGCCCTCCCCCTCCTGAAGGATGCCCGGTGAAATGCTTGAGCATGATAATTTCCCTTTGCGTCAGTTCCCGGAAGGCGCCGCGGGGCAATTCTTTCTTGGTCAGACCGGCAAAATAAAAGCGGTCTAATTTGAAAATCTCGTAACCTAAGTGTTCAAACAAACGACGAACAATCCGGTTGCGTCCCGAAGAAATTTCCAGTTCCACAATATCGCGTTCGGGATGGTCTTCCGAAAAACGAATCCAGTTGACCTCCATCAGGCCGTCTTCCAGTTCCACACCGCGTTCGAGTTGTTCGAAATCAGCTTGCGTCAATGGCCGCCGAAGTCCGACGCGGTATTGTTTTTGTACGGCGTGGCTGGGGTGCGATAATTTCTGCGCCAGGTCGCCGTCATTGGTAATGAGGATCAGACCTGTCGTATCGCGGTCGAGCCGGCCAACCGGGTACAGGCGTTCGGGGAAATGCGGATCCACGATGTCGAGTACCGTATTGCGCCCGCGATCGTCTTCCGTTGTCGTAATGACATTCTTGGGTTTGTTCAGCAATACATACACCAAGCGCTCCTGAACAGTAGCCGATTTGCCGTCACACAGTACCACATCGCCTGCCTGAATACGGTAGTAGGGTTCTTTTTTTACTTCACCATTGACGGTGACTAAACCCTGCTCTACAAATTCGACGGCTTTGCGACGGGAGGAAATGCCGCAATGCGCCAGGTATTTATTCAGCGGCATACCTTCTCCAGATGGAAGACTGGGTTTTGGCTGAGGCTCTATGTAAAACTCTTCCTTCTTGCGAAATGGTTTTTTACCGAATGGTTTTTTGTTAAAACCACCGCCGCCGCTTCTGTTATTGTTAAATGGACGGCGTTCGCCGCCACCTTCTCGGTTCTGGTAAGGCCGGTCGGTTCCCTGACTGCGATCTTGCCAAGGGCGGCGTTCGCCGCCACCTTCTCGGTTCTGATAAGGCCGGTCGGTTCCCTGACTGCGATCCTGCCAGGGTTTGCGTTCGCCGCCACCTTCTCGGTTCTGGTAAGGCCGGTCGGTGCCCTGACTGCGATCCTGC
>JAYSZC010000156.1:0-14716 GCA_043738235.1 Lewinellaceae bacterium
CGCAACATTTCACCGGTGACGGCGGCACGGACTGGAAAGTGAGCGACGACGGCGGCAACCGGGTGCTGGCGCAACTGCGCAGCGACAACCCAAACAGCCATTTCAACATCGCCGTCAACGATACCATCAGTGCCAAAGACTTGGAATTGACCGTGCGGCTGAAAGGCACACAAGGCAAGCACGACCGGGGCGGCGGCTTCGTCTGGCGCTTCATGGACAAGGACAACCACTACATCGTGCGGGCAAACCCGCTGGAAGACAACGTGGTGCTGTACAAAATGGAAAACGGCAAGCGAACCGACCTGCCCCTCGTCGGTTTGGGAAAAACCTACGGCATGGACACGCCCCCGCTCGGCGACGGCTGGAACACGCTCCGCCTGACGGTGAAAGGCGACCTGTTCACGGTTTTCCTGAATGACAAGGAATTGTTCAAAGTGCAGGATGCCACCTTTCCCAATGCCGGCAAGGTGGGACTTTGGACGAAAGCGGATGCGGTGACGCAGTTCGATGATTTTGAAATCAAAAAATTTGAATAGCAATGAAGCACACATTTTTAGCCACACTCATCACCATCATTTTGCCTTTGGCTGTCTTTGCCCAAACGACCGAGCGGGCATACGTCGCCAATTATGGCGATGATTTCATCTCGGTCATTGACCTGACGACCCGGCAAGCACCTGTTCGTAGCCATCAATGCCGAGCAACGGCTCGATGTCATTTCAAGCGACAGTTGGGCGGTAGTCAAAAACATCCCGGTCGGCAGGCAACCGCACATCGTTTTGGCGCTGCCCGGCGGTTCGCTGCTGGTCACTTCGGAGGCAGACCAAAAGTTGGTAAAAGTCAGTACCGAAACCATGCAGGTAACTGCTGAAATTCCTGTTTTCGGCTATCCGAGGGTCATGGTCGCTTCGCCCGACGGCAAGTTTGCCTACCTGACCCAGCGGTGGCTGAACGGCATGGTCAAAGTTGATTTGGAGCAAAACAAAATCGTGGGCTGGACACAACTCCCGCCAGCCGCCGGATTTGACAATGAAGGCAAAGTGGCGCACGGACTTGCCGTGTCGCCCGACGGCAAGTTGGTGTATCTGTCCAGCCAACTCGCCAACAATGTGTCCGTCATTGACGTGCAAAAAAACCGGGTCGTCAAAACATTCAAGGTGGGCAAAAACCCGAACTGGATAGAACTGACCGAAGACGGAAAATATGCCGTTGTGAGCAACACCTCCTCCAACGATACCACGCTGGTTGACCTGAAAAAAAATAAAGCCATCGGGACTATTCCCGCCGGCAAAAGCCCTAAACGGCTGGCAATCGGCTCAAGGATTAAAAAATGAAGCGTGGAGTCACGCTTTTGAAAAATTTCACCATCAGTCATAAACATCATTAATAATGAACAGAAAGGATTTTTTCAAAACCACAAGCATACTCGGCGCAGCCACTTTGCTGCCCACGAACTCCATTTTTGCCCAAAACGTCCTCCAAAACGGTATGGACAAACTGACCGATGCCGACGGCAATTTTGCCCAACTGCCCCTGCCGTTCGCCAATAATTTCCTCGAACCCGCCATGGACGAGGAGACTTTGCACCTGCACTACACCTTTCACCACGGCGGGGCGGTCAAAGCGGCGAACAAGGATTTGGCGATGATTAAAAAGGCAATGGACGAAAACAGCCTCGACACGCTGGATTTCTGGACGAAAAAATTGTCGTTCCACCTCTCGTCGCACATCCTGCACTCCATTTTTTGGACAAACCTGACCAACAAACCCTCCGCACCGTCGGGCGAGCTCCTGCGCCGAATCGAGCGGGATTTCGGCTCCTTCGACCGCCTGAAGATGTACCTCGCCAAAATCTCCAAAGATGTGGACGGCAACGGCTGGGGCATCCTCGGCTACCAGCCCTACACCCAGAAACTGACCGTCATGGGCTGCGAAAACCACGAAAAACTAACCCAATGGGGCGTCATCCCCCTGCTGGTGATTGATGTTTGGGAACACTCCTATTATTTGAAATACCGCAACCGCCGGAGCGAGTTCGTGGACAACCTTTTCCAAATTATCAACTGGGACAATGCGGCGCAACGCTTGGACACGGCTCTGAAACTTCAATAAATGCTCAACAGAATAATTCATTTTGCACTCCAAAACCGGTTGCTCGTCATCGTTGCAACGGTTTTGCTCATCGTGTTCGGCTCGCTCGTCGCCTCCCGCATGGAGGTGGACGTGTTCCCCGATTTAACCGCGCCGACCGTCGTCGTGCTGACCGAAGCACACAGCATGGCGCCGGAGGAGGTCGAAAAACTGGTCACTTTCCCGCTCGAAACCGCCGTGAACGGAGCCACCAACGTCCGGCGGGTTCGCTCGTCGTCGTCGGCAGGCATCTCGATTGTCTGGATTGAATTTGAATGGGACACCGACATCTTCAAGGCTCGACAAATTGTCAACGAAAAAATCATCGCCGTTGCCGAACGCCTGCCGACGGGCGTGGGCAACCCGACCATGGCGCCGCAGGCGAGCATCATGGGCGAAATCATGCTCATCAGCCTGACAGCGGACAGTACTTCGCAAATGGACTTGCGGACGATTGCCGATTGGTCGCTGCGACCCCGATTGCTCGCTACGGGCGGCGTGGCGCAGGTCATCGTCATCGGCGGCGAGTACAAACAGTACCAAATTTTGGCTTCTCCGCAAAAAATGGCTGCGTTTGGTGTGTCGCTCGCCGAACTAATCACGGCTTGTAAAGAAGCAAACGGTAATTCGTCGGGCGGTTTTCTAAACGAGTACGGTAACGAGTACATCGTCCGGGGCATAGGCAGGACGAGCGATTTGGCGGAACTTGGAAAATCCGTCATCAAAACCACGCCGCAGGGCACGGTGAAAATCGAGGACGTGGCGACACTCCAAATCGGCGCATCCCCAAAAATCGGCGACGGCTCGCTCCGGGGCGAACCCGCCGTGATTATGACCGTGATGAAACAGCCCGCCACGAACACGCTTTTGTTGACTCAAAAAATTGACGATGCCATTTTGGATTTGCAAAAAACGATGCCCGGCGATGTGAAAATCAACACCCGCATTTTCCGGCAAGCGGATTTTATCAACGCCTCGATTTCCAATATTCAAAAGACTCTTTTGGAGGGCAGTATTTTCGTGGTCGTCATTTTGTTCCTGTTTTTAATGAACTGGCGGGCGACGGTGATTTCGCTTTTGGCAATCCCGGTTTCACTCATCGTTGCCATTTTGACTTTGAAATGGCTCGGTTTCACCATCAACACGATGTCGCTCGGCGGCATGGCCATCGCCATCGGTGCACTCGTGGACGATGCGATTATTGACGTGGAAAATGTTTTCAAACGGTTGAAGCAGAACGCTGCCTTGCCCATTTCAGAAAAAAAAGGGGTTTTGCAGGTCGTGTTCGATGCCTCGGTGGAAATCAGGACGAGCATCATCAATGCCACGTTTATCATCATTGTGGCGTTTTTGCCATTGTTTGTTCTGTCGGGCATGGAAGGCAAATTGCTTGCGCCTTTGGGCATTGCGTTCATTGTTTCGCTGTTCGCTTCGCTGGTGGTGAGCATCACGTTGACCCCCGTTCTGGGCAGTTATCTTTTGTCGAACGAAAAAATGTTGCAACGGCAGCACGGCGAAAGTTGGCTCGTCCGGCAGCTGCAAAGCGGCTATTCCAGACTTTTATCAGGCGTGATGAAAGCCAAAACCGCTGTTCTCGTCGCGTCGTTTTTGATGCTGATTGCGGCATTTTTTGGGCTTTCAAGATTGGGCAGGAGTTTTTTGCCTGAATTTAACGAGGGCTCGTTGGTGATTTCAGCGGTCAGTTTGCCGGGCATTTCACTGGAAGAAAGCAACAAAATCGGTTCGCATGTCGAGCGGGAATTGTTGAAAGTCCCGGAAATCCAAACCACCACCCGCCGCACGGGTCGGGCGGAACTCGACGAACACGCCCAAGGAGTGAACGCCGCCGAAATTGATGCGCCGTTTTTGTTGAAAGACCGCAGCCGGGCGGAATTTATGGAAGACGTTCGGACGCACCTCGCCAACGTTTCGGGGGTGAACATCACGATCGGGCAGCCCATCGGACACCGGATTGACCACATGCTTTCCGGGACCAGGGCGAACATCGCCATCAAGATTTTCGGGACGGACTTGGCGAAACTGTTCTCGCTTTCCAACGAAATCAAGGCGGCGATTACCCCGATTTCCGGGCTGGTGGATTTGAGCGTGGAACAACAAATCGAAATCCCGCAGGTACAAATCAAGGCAAAACGGGACATGCTCAACCATTACGGCATCCCCGTCGGTCAGTTCAACGAATTTGTGGACGTGGCGTTTGCGGGCGAGAAAGTGTCGGAAATTTATGAAGGCACACGCAGTTTCGACCTCATTTTGCGCTTCGACGATGCCAACCGGGGCAATATCGAGAACATTCGAAACACGATGATTGACGCCAATCCGAGGGATGAGGGACGAGGGATGAGGAATGACGAAGTCCCTGGCAACTCATCATCCCTAAAAATTCCGTTGAGTTATGTCGCCGATGTCGTTTCAACTTCGGGGCCGAACACCATAAACCGGGAAAATGTGCAGCGTAAAACGGTGGTCTCGGTGAACGTGGCGGGTCGTGACCAAAAATCGGCGGTCGAGGAAATCCAGAAAATGATTGCGGACAAAGTTCAGTTGCCCGAAGGATACCGCATCGAGTACGGCGGGCAGTTTGAAGCCGAAGCCGAAGCCTCGAAAACGCTTTTGGCGACATCGCTCCTCTCGCTTTTGGTGATTTTCCTCTTGCTTTTTCAGGAATTTAAAGACCTGAAAACAGCTTCGATTATCCTTTTGAATTTGCCATTGGCTTTGATTGGCGGCGTTTTCAGCATTTGGATAACGTCCGGTATTTTGAGCATTCCGGCAATTATCGGTTTCATCACCCTTTTTGGCGTGGCGACCCGCAACGGCATCCTGCTCGTTTCCCGCTACAAAACCTTGCAGGAAGAAGGTAAGCCGATTTACGAAACGGTCATGGAAGGCTCGGTTGACCGTCTTTCGCCGATTTTGATGACGGCTTTGACGGCAGGGCTTGCGCTCATTCCGCTTGCCATTGCCGGGGACTTGCCCGGCAACGAAATCCAAAGCCCTATGGCAAAAGTAATTTTGGGCGGCTTGCTCACATCCACTTTGCTCAATATTTTCATTGTGCCGGTGGTGTATTATTTAACCAATAGAAAAAAGGGAAATGAACTATAAAATCATCTTCGTAAAATGTGCTGCACGTTTACGAAACTTCAAAAGTTTCGTAAACGTATTGGCGTTTGTATTGGTATTTTCGACCCATGCCACCGCTCAATCGAGCCTCGAAACGGTGCTTGCTTCCGTGGAGAGAACCAACCGCTCGCTCGCCGCAGACCGCCAGTTTTGGGAAGCCAAAAAATTGGAATACAAAACGGGGCTGACCCTGACCAACCCGACCGTGCAGGGGCAGTATTTGTTCGGCTCTCCGGCAGCTGCGGGCGACCAAACCGATTTATTTATCGTGCAGCCCTTTGATTTTCCGACAACGTACAAAAAGCGGCGGGAATTGGCAGCCGAGCAAGGCGCAGTTTCCACTTCGGAAATCGCCGCCCGGCGGCAGGAGGTTTTGCAGGAAGCCAAATTGATTTGCCTTGAACTGATTTACAGAAACAAATTGACGGCGCAGTTCGAGCGGCGAAAATCGGGTTTGGAAAAACTCAGGAGCGACTTTCAGACCAAACTTGACAAGGGCGACGGCAATATTTTGGACCTGAACAAAACGAGGGTGCAACTCTTGGAAATCAGTCAATGGCAAGCCGAAAACGCTGTCGAACTGCAAAAACTGCAAACGCATTTGACGGAATTGAACGGCGGCGAGGTACTTGTTTTCAGGGATACAATTTACCCGCCGCTGCCCGAAATCGGCGCTTTTGAGCAAGTCGAACAGGAGTACGAAGCCGTCGACCCCATGCGCCAAACGCTTGAACAGGAAAAGCGCATCGCCGAAAAACAGTTGGAATTGAGCAAGTCTTGGCGGCTGCCGAAATTCGAGGCGGGCTATCATTATCAGGGCATTTTGGGGCAGCGTTTCAACGGCATCCATGCGGGCGTTTCGCTGCCGATTTGGGAACAGAAATACCGAAAGGAGGCACAACAGGCGCAGGTTTTGTTTGCTGATTTGCAATTGCAAAGTCACCTGAACGAGCATTTTTTTGAAATAAGGGAACTATACGACCGTCAGGCTTCGCTGAAACAGTCGCTCGACGAATACCGCACGGCGATTGCATCGGTGAGCAACACGGCTTTATTAGACAAGGCTTTGCGGTTGGGTGAAATCACGACCATCGAGTATTTTTTGGAAGTCAGTTTTTACCAAAATGCGTTGCTGCATTTTTTGAAAACGGAGCATAAATACCATGCGGTGGTGGCGGAATTGATGAAGTACAGGCTTTGACGAACGGCCCGAAAACGGGCGAGTTTCAATCATTTTCACTTTCAAACTATTCCTCGCGCTACCGGGTTGTGTGCATGGGCTAAGCCGAGGATACGTTTACTAAACTTTTGAAGTTTAGTAAACGTCGCCAAAAATTTTAAAACAATGAAAAAATTTTTGCTGCTTTTCATCCTGACGCTGCCGTTCGAGCACCGACATGCCGGTACCGCAAATCGGGTTTTGGATAAATTTTTGCGAAGCTGACAAGGCTGATATAAACGAAGCAAAATGAACTACTCACAAACCTTTTTTTCCCGCCAATTCCTTTGGGAAATTGTGCGCATCCTCACAGTGGGAGCAGCCAGCCTGCTGTTCTGGTTCGAGATCATCCCATTGCCCGTTTTATTGGCTGCTATGGCTTTCGGCTTGTATTCATTGGTAAAAACAGCGGCGACGGATCTGTGGAACGAGCGGAAAATCGGCACGGAGCTTTTTATTACTGTTGCAGTCATTGTCTCCGTGCTCGGCAAGGAATACCTGGCAGGCTCCGTCGTGCTGATGATTATTTTAATTGCCGAATACATTGCCAGCGCCAGCGGCGAAAAGGCAAGGGCATCTATTAAAGAATTGATTGGCTCGGCGCCATCAAAGAAAACATCATTGTAGGCGTGGGCGTCGTACATGTCATTGGCATCACACTTGTTTTGCTGAAAATAATTGGCCCCGTCGAGGCGGCAGCCATACATTTGCTGCCGGACACGCTGGTTTTCATCAATTCCATTAAATTGCTGCGGGTGAAAATCGAAGCATAATGTATCGTAAAATTGAAACTAAAAAAATGGCATACCAAACCATCGTAAACCACCTCGGCGCCGAAGCCGATTACCTGCTGAACCACGCGTGCAAGACCATTTCAAAATCGGCCCTGCAGCTCCCCTCCCCCGATTTCGTGGACCGGGTTTTTGCCCAAAGCAACCGCAGCATCCCGGTGCTGCGGAGCCTGGCAAGCATGTACGGGAGCGGCAGGCTGGCGGGCACAGGCTACCTCTCCATCCTGCCGATTGACCAGGGCATCGAGCACACGGCAGGGGCTTCCTTTGCGCCGAATCCGATGTACTTCGACCCCGAAAATATCGCCCGGCTGGCCATCGAAGGCGGCTGCAACGCATTGGCTACGACCTTCGGCAACCTAGGCATGGTGGCCCGGAAGTACGCCCACAAAATACCACTCGTGGTGAAAATTAACCACAACGAACTGCTGACTTACCCGACGAAGCACGAGCAAATCATGTTCGGCTCGGTACAGGAAGCCTGGAACCTCGGTGCAGCAGCCGTTGGTGCGACGATTTACTTCGGCTCGGAGGGTTCGAACCGCCAAATCGTGGAGGTGGCGGCGGCCTTTGAAGAGGCGCATTCGCTGGGCATGGCGACCATCCTTTGGTGCTACACCCGTAACAATGCCTTCAAAAAGGACGGGGTGAATTACGAGACCGCCGCCGATATAACCGGACAGGCCAACCACCTCGGCGTGACGATTCAGGCGGACATCATCAAGCAAAAAATGCCGGAATCGAACGGCGGCTTCACGGCTATCGGTTTTTCCAAAAGTTCGCCCACGATGTACGCCGAACTGGCGACCGACCACCCGATTGACCTTTGCCGCTACCAAGTGGCCAACTGCTACATGGGCCGGGCGGGTCTCATCAATTCGGGCGGCGAGTCGAAGGGCATGTCCGATTTGGCGGAGTCGGTGCGGATTGCGGTTATCAACAAACGGGCAGGCGGCGCCGGGTTGATTCTTGGGCGCAAGGCATTCCAGAGGCCGTTCAAGGAAGGCGTGTCGCTGCTTCAAGCGGTGCAAGATGTTTATTTAACTAAAAAAATCACCATTGCATGAAAATCACATCATCATTCTAATTTTCTTCCACTACGTTTTTATCAAATGCCGGATCGCTGTTTCGGCAGTGGCAAACACCGCCTGTAGCCAATAGATACCCGAGGGCAGACTTTCCAGGTTCAGCAAGGTGGAAGTAACGCCGCCGTTTTCAAAAATGTATTCCTGTTGTTTGACTCCCAGCGCATTGTACAGGGTAAGCGTGCGAACGGGCACGGAAGCAAGCACCCGTGTCACCTGCCCTGCCGGGTTGGGCATTATCTGAAAAAAAGTGGCCGCCGTATCTGTCCCGGTCTGAATAGAGTCCGGCGTAAAATAGGCTGTTAAGGCCAGGTTATCAGTAGGCAACAGGGAAACACTATCCGCTGAACCCAAATCCTGCAATGACCAGCCGCTAAATGACCAGCCGGGTTTGGCAACAGCTTTCACCGGAACCGGTATGCCCTGAAAATAACGACCCTGCCAGGGCAATTGTAGTGCATCAAAATGGAGGGTGCTAAAATCCAACATGCCCGCTTCCTGCGGCTCCACGGCTAAAGTGATCTGTGCTGTGGCCGCCGTTTCGGGAAAAGTTTCCAGCGCATGTTCAAAACAATAATCAGCGCGATTTTGAGCGAAATGCTTCATTTTCTGCACGTTAGCACTCCAATATGGCACCCAGCCGGGTGAAAAAAACCACCGTTCAAAGTGCCGGTCTATTTCCGGCAGGTACAAATTTTCAAAAGAATCAATCCGGGTCAGCAAATGCTCCTTTTCAAAAACAGTATTCAGCAAATCCGCCGTTCGATTCAGGAAATAGTGCCTGTACGACTGGTTTTCAAGCGAACGACGCAGTATCAGTGTTTGCCAGTCCGACGATGCCCAATGTGTAAAAGTACTGTCGATGGCGCGCGAAAAAGCGTTTTGACCTGCAAATCCCGTATTCCAGCTAAAATCGGTGTTCATCAAGCCGAAACTCAGGTCGAAATCATAAGGTAGCCATTGCCAGCGGGCGTCCGGCTCATGTGAAAGGAATCGACGCCAGTTTTTGCCCGGCCAGTCCACGTTATCCGATGCGATTTGAAAAATGCAGTAATCCGTAAAGTTGAGGATGTCATTTTTTTCGGCTAATTCATTGAATTTCAAATCACTCTGAAAATGATTGTCTGAAAGCCATTGCCAGAAAGCCTGCCATTTGAGGCTGTCCCCTTCTAAGGCTTTACCATAAAATTCGATAAAATCCATCTCATCTTCATCTACATCAAAGTGTCGTGAAATAAAATATTTGTTGTGCTGTTCCCGCGCATTGTGGATGCCCCAATACTGCCCGTTGAGGTACACGACCGTAGGACGGAACGCCTGAAATACCAGCGGTAAATCGCCGACAACAGGAGCAACATCGCCTAAATCCCTGCCCAGAGAACCGACGAATGCATCCCGAAACATCGTAATGCCCCAATCCTGCCCGCTGTTGCGCAGCGCCAGCCGTTTGTATTTGTCCTGCGGTATTTCCGGAAATATCCGGTACTCTATTTCCTGTGCGCCGAAAACAGGTTTGGCTTTCAAAAGCAGGCCTTTTTGCGGAAGTGTCAGACTTCCGCTGCCAAACAATTCAGCCCCGACGCCTACTGAAAAACCGATATGACCGTCCGGCTCTATCCAGGTGGCATGTACCGGTACTTCTATTTCAGCCAGCGTTAGCGGATTGCTGTAAATGCCGCTCAGCGAATCAAAAAAATCACCCGGATCAAATACCAGCGACACAATTGGAAAACTGTGGGGCGCAACAAATAAGTAGCTGTTGGCGGAAGCGGCGCCAGGCAGGTAATCCGGGGCGAAAACCCGTGCCCGGACAACTGTATTTTCCTGTATCTCAATGGGTTGTGTAAATAAGGAATCACTTTCGGCAGGCATGGCGCCGTCGAAACGAAGCCTGATTTGCGCGCCGGGCGTGTTACTGGTAAAACTCAGTTGAAAAGGCGCGTCATAACGCCCGCTTGCTACTGAAGCCTGGGGAGTATCGGTCAAAGGCAGACCGGCAGACGTACTGTTCGATGCGCCGGGGGTCGGGCTAGAACATAAAATCCAGTCACCAGTTCCGTCCGGTAGCCTGGCTAATGAAATATCCGCTGCCTGCTGGCCAAAACTGATGAGGTCGAGGAGTGTACTGTCCGGCGCAGATATGAGTATGTCTTCTCCGGCGGCATTAATTTTGAAAGGCAGGTGCGTGGGACCTTCTTCGGTTTCATCATCGAACCAGAAGAGCAAAAAGCCGCCCGGTGGTATGGAAGTTGCAGGTGGATAATCTGCAGGAATCTGCCATTTCTGCGGGTTGCCGGCATTGTCGGAAATATAATAACCGGACAAATTGATAATCTCATCGCTGCCATTATAAATTTCTACCCAATCATCAAAATCACCCGCTTCGTCTGCTATAATGGACTGATTAGAAGCCAGTAATTCGTTGAGTCGGATGGATTGAGCATGGGAAAACAGGTTTGAAAACAAACACAGCAACGTAAGCCAGAAATGACGCGGGAGTAATATGAGCATGAGAAAAAATTTGTACTGGACAAATATATCAAATAGGTCACTGATATAAACCTCCAGGAACAAATCTTGTTCAGTTCATTTGCTGAAATGCCCAGTATAGCAGTGCGATGTGAAAAAACAACGCACACAAGGAGACGATAGATTTAGTTTTCCATTTCATAATTATTGAGTCGCGGATCGGTTTAGGTGCGACGACTCAATAAATTCAAAATCTGTGCCAGTTTTGCACAATAATATACAATCAATTGTTATCGAATTGCTTATATATTAAATTATGCCGCATTTCTTGCTGCATTGATAATACCGAACATGGCGCGGAGCACTAAATGCTGGTAAGTCTCCACTTCTTTGGGCGATAATTTTTCGTCCTGCAAGCGCTGCATGGCAAACTGCTGAATAGCAATCAAGGGCAAAACAATATTCTCCCGGATGGAAATACTGACCTTGGACATGGCATTGCCGGACAACAATTCTTCACCGGAAAGATCGCGCAGCATTTCGCCGGTGCGCTGGTATTCTTCAAACAGTTTTTTCCAGAAAGCACCGAACCGGGGATGGGAAGCGTGGTAATGGGTGACATCAAAATTCGATTTTGCCAGCGACTGCATGGAATTTTCGAGCAGGGTGCGGAAGAAAAGCGAGTGCCGGTACAACTCGCGCAAATCCTCTCGTTTGTTCTTTTTAAAACTGAAAATAGCGCCCCCTAAACCAAAATAGCCCGGAATATTCTGTTTCATTTGTGCCCAGGCGCCTACAAAAGGAATGGCGCGCAGGTCTTCAAACTGCAAGCCGCCGGTTCCGCTGCGTTTGGTCGGCCGGCTGGCAATATTTGTATCGCCATACCATTTCAACGGGGTCATTTTTTCTAAGTAGGGCACAAAATCGGGGTGGTTTTTTACGTCTAAGTAGGTTTTGTATGCCGCATCGGCCAATTCGTCGAGCAGGCGGTGGTCAGCTTCGGTTAGTTCGTTGGCGTGGCTTTCAAAGAGGTGATTTTCCAAACCGGCGGTAAACAGGCGTTCGGTATTAAAAATAGCCGCGTCCCGTGTTCCATACGTGCTGCTCACCGTTTGGCCCTGAATAGTGACCTGGATGGCGTGGTTTTCAATGTCTTTACCGTGGGCTGCGTAGTAACTGGCGTTGTTGCCGCCGCCCCGCCCCGGAGGGCCGCCGCGCCCGTCGAAGAATATCACGGTAACGCCATGCTGCCTGCTGACCTGCGTCAGTGCCTCTTTGGCTAAGTAAATGCTCCAGTTGGCGCGGAGGTAGCCGCCGTCTTTGGTACCGTCCGAAAAACCCAGCATAATGTGCTGTACCTTTCCGCGCGCAGCCAGGTGGGTAGCGTAATGAGGATTGGTGTACAATTTTTCCATAACGGCTCCGCAGGCAGCCAGGTCATCGATGGTTTCAAAAAGCGGCACAATATCCAATGGAACGGTTACTTCAGTAGGCGCTGCACTTTTCTGGTTTTTGGCAGTTTGCAGCGGCAGCAAAGTAAGTCGCGCCAAAGCCAGCACTTCCGCAACGTTCAGCGCATTCTGGCAGTTGCTGATAATGTAGCGATGGCACCCCAGTTCGCCATTATTTTGCTGAATCTGGGAAACCGCGCTGAAAGAACGGATCGTTTCTTTTACGAAGGGGTCGGAAAAATCATTTTCATCCAGGTGGTAATTGGTGCTCAGCAGGCGATTCATTTGGGTCGTTTCGTCGGCATGGCGGAATTCTTCAAGGTTGAACCAGGGAAATTTTTCATTCCAGTTTTTTAAAATCGCTTCCCACACTTCGCCGTGTTTCCGGCTGTCCTGCCGGATATCGAGGCTTGCAAAATAGAAACCGAATATCCTGATTTTCAGGATGAAACGATCGAGATCGTCTAAAAAAAGTTCCTGGTGCTCACTGAGCAGGATATGCCGCGCTTCCAGCAAGTCAGCGAGCAATTCCTGGCAATTATGGTATTGTTCCTCATCAGGGTGGTACAACGTATTGTTGATTTTCGTTTCGGCTTTAGCGATCCAGTCTTCCGTGCCGCGGAAGGTGAGGCGGCGTTTCAATTCCCGGATATCGCGGTGGTAACCTCGCAGCACGGCTTCGCGCAGCCTGTTGGCAACGAGTTGTGTGGTATCGGCATTGACGAAAGGATTGCCATCGCGGTCGCCACCCGGCCAGAATCCCAATGCCAGCAGTCCGGGGTTTTCAAACGTACTGACATCCTGTTTCATGGCACGCAATAAACGGAACAAAATATCGGGCAAGGTGTGGAAAAAGATATACTCCAGGTACCAGCTGAGGCTTAGCGCTTCGTCGTAGGGCGTGGGGCGCTGGCGGTTGAAAAAAGTTGTTTTGCCTAATTGCATCAGCAAAAGCCGGATATTTTCGAGGTCGTTGTCCCTTATTTCCTTGCCCAGGTCATTGATAATGCCCAATACTTTGCCCGGATAAAACTGTGTAGGGTGCGCCGTAAGCACGAGGCGAACGCTATAGGTTTTTATTTTTTCCAACATTTTTTGCCGCATGCTCTCCGAGTCGAGGCGATTCAGCAGGTGTTTGAGCGAGCCAGGCCCGTTCATTTCATGGTTCTGTTCAAATAATGCATCTTCTACGGAATCAAACAGCACGACTTGGCGTTCAATGTACCGGATGAAATAAAACAGCAGGGTGATCCGGTCTTCCGGGTTGGATTTTTCAAAATATTCCTCCCAGAATGACTCCACGATGTCCACAGGACTTTTACCAGCCTTGAATTCTGTTTTGCAGTGCTGACCGAACAGCGCAAGGTGAGTCCCTGTCTCTTCGATACCCTTAAAAGGAAGGCTCAAAAAAAGGCTGTTATAGGTATGGTAGAGCAGAGCAATTGATGATTCGAAGTGCATATCCTGATTCTGTGTTGTCATTTTTCAAAGTGTATCATTGTCCCATTGCGGCATGACTTAGCATGGCAAAGAACGGACATGTAACATTGTGATTTATAAAATGGGTCTAATAATTTACCGCATGATAACGAATAACAGATAACGGATAACTACTTAAATATTTAAAAGTAGGCTAAAAAAGCCCTAAAATTGCGGGTCGATTTTTTCAAACCCATGAGACAGCCTGTTATTTTCGAAGATGTAATTGACGAACGAATCCCGATGCAAGTGCTGGATTCGACGGTTTTTGACAGCTATTTGGCAAACGGATGGCGTTTATTGGGCTATTCGATCATCCGGCACAATTTTGCGGTGTGCAGGAGTCAGATGTGCGGCACCATTCCCCTGCGCATTCGTTTACAGGATTTTCATTTTTCCAAAAGTCAGCGCCAGTTATTGCGCCGCAATGCCGGTTTGTCGGTCAGTTACGGACCTATACAACTGAAACCTGAACACCATGTTCTGTTCCAAATACATTGCGAGCAGCGCTTCAGCGAACGTCGCCCCGATTTATTAGCCACTTTTATAGGCGCGCAGGCGCATAGTGAACCCGTTACTGGCAAATCCTTCACCGTACGCATGGATGACGGACAAATCGCGGCCTACAGTTTTATGCACATCGGCGAAAAAGCCGTTTCTGGTACTTATTGTTTTTTTCATCCCGATTTTTCGAAATACAGCCTGGGAAATTTCACCCTGCTACTGGAGATTGTAAAATCGCAAGAACTCGGTATGCAATACTACTATCCCGGCTATTGCTATGATGTGCCCTCCCAATTTGATTACAAATTGAATTTTAATGCGCTGGAAGCCTATAACTGGAAAACAGGAGAATGGGAACCTCAACAACGCCTGCAGGTACGGCAGTGGGTGGAACTGGTGGAATAGAATTAGGGATGAGGAATGAGGAATGACCGAGCGTGATGT
>JAYSZC010000157.1:0-2149 GCA_043738235.1 Lewinellaceae bacterium
TCGTAAAAACCATGTACAACGAGCGTATTCGCATCAAGGAAGACCCCTGGAAAGTGGATCCGCCGAATGAACGCCAGTTCTGGAACCGGATCAGCAAAAAACTCATTAAAAAGTCGCTCGACCGCGACGACCCGCAGGCCAAAGCGGTGGCGGAAGATATTCTGCACAAGATCATTCACCGCTACTCCGAAGAAATTGTCGGCACCTTTCAGATTCCTACCTTCCGTTTTGCGCAGCGTTTCCTGACGGCTTTTTTCAACCGTATTTTTAATGCGGCAGTCGGTAAAAGCCTGCGCTCCATCTGGCGTGGACGGCGACACCTGTACGAGCGCCTGAATGTGATGGGCGACGTGGAGACAGTTCGCCAACTTTTTCAGCACGGCACGGTCATTGTCGTGCCGACGCACAGCAGCAACTTAGACTCTATTCTGGTGGGTTACGCGCTCGACCAGATTTTGGGCATGCCCTCGTTTAGTTACGGCGCCGGGCTGAACCTGTACAATTTCGGCCCTGCGGCTTATTTTATGAACCGCCTCGGAGCTTACCGGGTCGACCGCCGCAAAAAAAATCCGATTTACCTGGAAACCCTGAAGGTGATGAGCAACCTGAGCATTCAGCGCGGGGTGAACACGCTTTTTTTTCCGGGCGGTACCCGCTCGCGATCGGGTGAACTGGAAAGGGACTTGAAAATGGGGTTGCTCGGTACGGCTGTAGAAGCACAACGTGCTATGTGTCAGCAACATAAGAAAGAAAAAGTATTTATTGTTCCGCTGGTACTATGTTATAATTCAGTTTTGGAAGCCCCTTTTCTGATCGAACAACACCTGCGCAGCACTGGTAAGGAAAATTATATCCGGCTCCGGGATGAAGGCAAAAGTGTGCGCGGCTGGCTGCGTTTTATCTGGCGGTTCTTTTCCACAACCAGCGATATAACCCTGAGTATCGGTAAACCCATGGACGTGCTCGGCAATATGGTGAATGCCGAAGGCCGCAGTTTCGACCGCTTTGGAAATGAACTGGATGTCCAGCAATATTTTACCGCCCGCAGCGAAGTGAATGAAGACCGGCAACGGGAAGAAGAATATACCAAACTGCTGGCTGAGCGCATTGTCGATCGTTACCATATTGAAAATGTCGTGTTGAGCAGCCACCTGATTGCTTTCGCCGTTTTTGAAATGCTGCTGCACGAAAATCCCAAACTGGATTTATTCGGTATCCTGCGGCTCCCGCCGGATGATTACCTGTTCCCATTCCCGGCTGTCACGGAAGTGGTGGAACAAATGCAGGCGCGCTTGTTTCAATGGGAGGAACAAGGAAAAATCAGACTCGCACCGGAAACACACCGCCCGGCAGAAGATGTCGTTCGCGATGGCGTCAAGAACCTGGGTATTTTTCATACGGATAAACCTTTAAGCCTTACGAAGGAAGGCCATATCGCCTCCACCAATTTCAGGGTGCTCTATTTCTACCATAACCGCCTGCAAAACTATGATTTGCAGAAGGCGGTGCAGTGGAAAATTGCGGAGATTGAGGTGCTGAAAGTTGACTAGGGATGAGGATTGAGGGATGAGGAATGACCGAGCGTGATGTAGCAGGGATGAGGGATGACCAAGCGTGATGTCCGACGTCTCGCTCGGTCATCCCTCATCCCTCATTCCTCATCCCTAAGTTACACCGGGGCCAGTTCCAGCGTCAGCCCATCCAATTCATTTTTTAGTTTGAGTTGACAACCCAGCCTGCTGTTCGCTTGTACAAAAAAAGCGGCATCCAGCATCGCCAGCTCATCGTCGCTGGGTTCGGACAATTCCTGTTCGCTCAATACATATACATGGCAGGAGGCACATAAAGCCATGCCGCCGCAGGTACCTTCTACCGGGAGTTCATAGGCTTTGCATAACTCCATGATATTCATGCCCATATCGGTAGGCGCGTCGAGTTCGTGCCGCCCACCTTCGCGATCGATGATGTTGATTTGGATGGTATCTTCCATGTAGCAATACATATTGGAACACGGATTGAACGGATAAGACACGGATTTAAAAAACATGTGTTTAAATCCGTGTCTTATCCGTTCAATCCGTGTTCTAATATGTATTGCTACATGGAAGATACCATCCAAATCAACATCATCGATCGCGAAGGTGGGCGG
>JAYSZC010000158.1:0-5276 GCA_043738235.1 Lewinellaceae bacterium
TTTGGCCTTTTCATTCCGCTCATGGAGCAGGTCATACAGACCCTTGCCGCGAGGTTTCAGGTCGTCCAGGACAAAACGGACGATTTTGCCAGCCTCTTCGGACAGATCGAGCGGTACCAGGTCGAAATTGGCTATGTTGGCCGTCTCTGTTTGAATATCATTGTAAAACCCAAAAATACTGGTAATGGTATTCGGGTTTTTCAAGCCGTTCAGAGCGGCCAATTTGGTATCAAACTGTGCTTTTTTGCCTTGGACGGCCGTCAGGTCGATGGTATCCGCCGGGGTGTAAATGGTCGAAATCAGGCGTTCCATTTTTTGCAATTGCACGATGGCATCGGCAGCCGTATTGTCAAAAACCACCTCCAGGGCGATATATTCGTCGTTTTTTTGTTCCCATCGGTCCAGCACCGTCTGGATTTTGCGGTACATCCCCGCTATGATCTCCTGCCGCCATCTGTAGAGGTTTCCAAAACCTGTTTGTGGCAACCCGAACCTTCCGAGTTGCTCCAGTTGTACAATCATACTGTTCAGATAGGTATCAATGTTTTGCAGGATGGCGTCGGATTCCGGCTGGGTTGGCTCGGCGGGGAGCGGATTCAGCACATTCCAGATGACATTATTGGTGAGGTCATTCAGAACGCCGTCTAAATTTGCCGTAACAGCATCGATCCTGGTTTTATCTAATACGACCGCCAGAGCTGCTTTGCGGTCGGCCTCGCTCATCAGGGTAATGTCGGTCGGCTTCAGGTTGGGCGATTGTAATACCAGCGCCCGCAGACTTTTTACAAAGGATAATATTTCAAAAACGGGGAACAAGTCGGGATCTGCCGGTCGCTGGGTGTAGGCCAGGACGATATCGGTATCCAGCCGGGGTGTTTTGTTTTGATCAATATAGTGGAAAAAACGCTCGTCCAGTTCAGTCAGGGCTGCCTGGCCGGTTGTTTGAAGCAGGTAAAGCAAATCAAGAGCGCTGAGGTTCAGATCCGCTAAAGAAACAGGGTCTTCCTGCACGCTATTATCGGTCCGGTCGGTGTACTTACAGATACAAACGATATTATTCAAAGGCGGGAGCATGGTTGTCAGCCATTGATCCAGCGAAGGCTCCGCCGAACGGCGGGGATGCAGCGGATCGAAGGCCACGGAGGCTACAAAATCGATTGGAATGCCCACCCTTTGCGTGAGCGTCGGGCCGCTGCGCGGGGTACTGATTACATCGGGTGTTTGCGGATAATTGCCGCTGCTATAGGTTTCCAATACGCCGGCTGCGCGGTCGTAATTGCCCATACACACCTGGTGTACACTTTCCGCCATAGCGAGGTCGGCCACAGCGTCTTCGATGTTCATGATAAAATCTACCGCTGCCGTAATCGCCTGCTCAATGTCGGTGTCACCGCCTGGAAGGTTTCTGTCCCAGAGGCCGAAAGGATACGTTTTATTAGCCGTTAAAGTGATGGATTTAACATGATCCACCAGGTTTTTACCGTGTACCACATTGCTGGCTTCGATAGAGGAAATAGGCACGGTATCAGGATCCACGGAGGGGTCGTTTTCCAGTTTGGTATCCTCGATCTGATCGGCATTCAAAGGGAAAACCCTGCGCAAGGCATAGATATAACGGTCTACACCTTTTCCCACCAGATCGTCCTGGTCGCGCAACATGCGTTCAAACTTGTATCCGAGCAATGCAGCCAGGTTCTGTCCGTTTTGGATGCCTTCGATGACGGAGAGTGCGAGTCGGATCCGGTCGGAAGAAAGGTTGACGGCCAGGGTGTTGTTATTATCCGTTTTGCCATTGGTCAGGAAGGCGTTGCGCAATACTGCTGCGGTGACGGCATGGTTCACGGAAGGCGCGTGGATATACCCGGCATTGGCTTCGTCGGTTACATAGTTTTCTGTAAAATCCTTTTTGATGTCATCCGTTAATACTTTGGGTTGCAGGATTTTATCCGTCTCCGGCTGCACGTTTTCCAGCCAGCCGAATGCCCCGAGATACAAGCCTTTACGCGGCGGTGGTATCTCTTCCTGGTTGTCGCGGTGCGGCATATTATTGCGCATCAGCGTCAATTGTATGCGCAGCAAACCCTGCTGCCACGCATCCAGCCGGTAAGAACAGCAGTCGACATGCTCTACAAAAGCGCGTTCCAAACGAGCCGTAGAAGCCCCTTCGAGGTATTTCAACGCATTCATCTGTTGTGCAAAAGCGGGTGCAATCTGGAGCAGTTCGAGCGGGTCGCGGGTGAGGTCGCTGATGTATTGCGCCACCAGGGCGCCATTGGCGATGCGGTCGTCATTTTTGTACAGCAGGGCATAGCGGCTTTCCACCATCGTATTTTGCCAGTTCATGTGGACGAACGGTTGTTCCTCCCGCACAAAACGCGCCTGTTGGGGCGAAAAAATTTCCGCTGTCTCGTGCAGGCGTACTGCCGTGTCGAAATATCCTTGTTCGAGCGAAAATTTCAGAAAAGAATACAACAAAGCGGCGGGCGTTTCCTTCAACTCTGTGTTGTTGCGCACGGCATCCAGCGATTTATTAGCCGCCCGTATCAATGCGGTGATATAGTTTTTTCCGTCGTTGGTGTAGCCTCGTATCGCGGCGCTTTCGGATAAAGGCACGCTGTCGATCACTACTTTTTGTTCCCAGCTATCATCGAGTCCGTACAATTTACTGAGCAAAGGAAAAGTCAGGGTTCTGTTCTCGTCCGATTCCTGGTAACCCAGTTGTTTCAGCAATTCATAGGCAGTCCCGAATTCCATTTTATCAAAACCCATTCGGACCTGGTCGTACGGAAGCCAAAAGATCATATAGGAATACAGCATCTCCAGGCTTTGCAGGTACCGGAAATGAAATTCCACGGAGTTGGGATGCAGCCCGACGATGTTGAGCAATTCCTGGTGCGTGCTATCCGGTCGATTGCTGCTTACATGGGATACGAGCGGAACAAATGTGTTTGTCCAGTCCTCCTGTATTTTCAAAAGCGTTTCGTAAAGCCTTTGCAGGTAAAGCGAACCTTCCGATTGTCCTTTGAAAAACTTCGTTCCGATGTACCCGATTTCATCCAAATCATCGGAAGGGTACATCCACTGGAGCCGGTTAAACGCTGTAGTTTGCAAAATCCCATACGGCTGATTTCCGATGCGAATGGCCGGAATAGCGCCGCGCCCTGTGACGAACATGGAAAAAAACTGCTGTGTGTAGGCGATACTGTCGGCGTTAAAAACCGGCTGCATCATAGCGTCCATGGCATAACCCAGGGTGCCATGCCACAGAGCGAGATTCATGTTGAGGGCATCCGCCTGATCGAGTCCTTCCGCATGTAAAACCTTTTGGAACAAAGCGTCGTCCACGCCGAGCCACTCGCTCAACCATTGTCCGTCCTGTTTTTCCTGCCAGTCTCCGGTTTGGGAAAAAGCCGGTTTTTGTTTGAAATAGCGGTCGAAGGTTTCGTCCGGGTTATCGAAAGGGTTGAAAGCGGCGCTATCCGAATCGGTGTTGTTGGTGGGTGTGCCCTGTGGAATGATTTGCAGGCCTTTTGTACTGTAAAAATGGTGATCAAACAACTCCTGCACCATTGCCTGGCCGCCATTTTCAGTTTCATCGGCACTCAGGCGTACGCCCAGCACAAAAAGCCGGTCGAATCCGGCCTGCATTGTTTCATCCAGATCCACCCGGAATCCCATGCCCTGTTCCACAGCTTTATCAAAATCGATGATCCATTTTAATTCTTCCGGGATGTTCAAATCGCCGGATTCGGTCGGGCTGAAACGGTTTTCTTCCGGGGCATTCGGGTCAAAACCTACCTGCAACGGCGAGGGTATCACACGCCCGAGTTCCTTCAAAATATTATCGTCCCCTTTATAGCCCAGTAAAACAAACCGCTCCGGCAACACATTGACCTTTGCCGCTTGCGACCAACTGCTGGATTTACCCGTCGCTTCTTCTGCATTGGGAAGCAGCACGAGAGCAATTTGCAGATCTGCATCGGCTTTGCTGAGGCCTGCGGGCAGGGTTTCATCAAAATTTACAGGCTGATATTGTTCTATGACGGCCTCCGCATCGGGGAAATTGTCTTTGACCTGCTGGATGGTTGCGGCATTTCCATCTGCCAGCCACAAATCTTTGAAAAAATTAAAAATCGCCGCCTGGTTCGCTAAAATGGCAACGTTTTCGGTAGCGATGGTCAGGATGACGGTTTTTTCAGAATTCCGGAGCGGAAAAATAGAGCCGGGCTGGGGTTTGGCTGCTTCCGATTGAGCCAGCCAGGCAGCGCGGCCGGCGCCGTGTAAGTTGACCAACAATGCCCAGGCCGCTTTTTGGCGGCTCAATGTCAGTGTATCCGGGTTGCTTTCATCCACGATTTCACCGGCGGCGTAATATTCAGCCCAGAAGCGGGCGGTATTTTTCAACTCCTGTGTACTTAATAGCGGATCGAAGGAGTCGACCAGGCAGGTATCGGGATAAATGCGCACCCAGAGTTGGGGTTGTGCTGCGCCGGCGCGGTTGGTCACTGTTTTGAAACGCGTTTCCAGTCTGAGCGGAAGCAATAAAAACGGCGTGCTGCTGCTGAAATGTTCCGGCAGTTGTTCGCGCGGATCGGTCAGCGATTCGAAGTCGACGAATAAAGTGCCCAACGCAGCCTGCACGGCTTCCAGTCCAATCCGCTGTTCTTTTACCTGGGCTTCCAGCGCCTCTATTTTAGCATCCACAGCCTTTTTGCGGCTTAAATAGCCGGCATTGTGGTCGTTTTTGCCGCGCTCCAGCACTGACTGCTCATACCGGAGCAATTTGAGTTGCTCCTCTGCTGAAAACAACCGAAGCCGGGTCGTCTCCTGTTCTGCGCGTTTTTGATTGAGCGCATTCCGTTGTAATTGAAAATCGGGCATGGGCGTATCGTTTAACTGGTTTTGGGCAACATTTCTGAGGCGTGTACAGCTACCAGCACCGGCACCTGGTACAGAATATAGGCCAGGTCGGCGGCATCCACCGATTTGCCATTGGTATTCCAGTGAATGTTCATGTCTTCGTTGTGCTGTTCTTCCAGGCCGTCCGGTTTCTGGGTGCCGTCGGGGATGGGGTGGACGATCTGAACCGGCTGTGCCAGGTTGACATCGATGACCCCGCTTCCGGGCAATACTTCGCTCCAGGAAATATCATTCCAGGTAATATTGGGTTGAGCGTCTACATCTTCTTTTGGAATATCGAATCCGAAACGCGGCTCGCCGGGTCGTTCCTTGATCACAAAAAACCAACCGGCGTTTTCCAGGGTGGGCGTAGTCGG
>JAYSZC010000159.1:0-2148 GCA_043738235.1 Lewinellaceae bacterium
CTGTCTCTGAAACGTAAAACTTGCTGCCCGAACTACCCTTCCACATGAAAACAGCGCAAGACGTTCAACTCGAACTTTTCAACCGAATTCAACAAACTGGTGTCAGTGCTCATGATCTTGCCAAATCCCTCAGCCTTGGTCGATGTTGGCGTCCGCGCCAACAATAAATGTAACCCAGGTAATTCCCATATCCACCCACTCCGCCCTTGATGTTGACGCGGACGCCAACATCGGCAAGAAAAAAGTTTCGTAAACGGGACTTTACTTAACCCATTCAAAACACTGCCTCAATATTGGAAAAGGGATTTGCTTCATGCAGACATCGCGCTGTATGTTTGCACTTGGTGAAAAAACACCAAGTGCGGCGCTTGGGCGTTGGTTGCAAAAGGAACAGGAATACCAAGCGAGGCGGAAAGAAGAACTCGATCATTCGGAAGCGGCAAGTCGCATTCAAAACGAAGCCGTTTTGTTGACGATCCAGGATATTGGACAACGCATTACAGACTTTCTCAACAAAGACTAAGGATGTGTTCAATCAATCCCGGTAAAACACCGCATTGGCGAACAACAATTTCCCCTGTTGCCAGAAGCAACGGAACAGCGGGTTGTCCACAAAATAAACCACCTGGCCCTGGCCCATCTGCTGCACGGAAGCGACCGGTGTTTTTTTCAGGCGCGATTTGACCCGGCTGCCGATAAAACCGTAGGACTGGTAATTGTCGTCGATATAAATGGGTGAATCCGCATCGGCGGGCAACTGGAAAACATTCGGGCTGGTTTTCAGGGAATGGTAATAATCGGGCAGACCATAGGCCAGCGGGTGCGAGTTATCCACTTTGGTTTTGATAATCGCGCCCGGCAGTTGTTCGCTGGCGCCGGCGCGTTCACGCGTCAGGAAAGGCCGCGAAGAATTGAGCGTGTCTTTCGGAACATCCTTCGATTTCAGCACATAACCGTCTTTATTAGCAAAAGCCTTGACTGCGCCGTCAAAAACGATCAGGCGTCCGCCTTCTTTGACCCAGTTTTCGATAATTTCCATTTGGCGTTCGGTGAGGCTGTAGGAGCCGTCGCTAAAAATAAGCGTGGTAAAATCGCCCATGTTGACCCGGTGCAATCTGTCCAAAGGGATCGGTGTAATGGGATAACCCAGTTCCCGTTCAAAATAAAACCAGGTATGACCGTAGGCATTGGCATCCGCGTCGTCGCCATAGACAATAGCGACTTCCGGGCGGTTGATGACCGCAAAAGCATCGGAGCCCAGGTCGTAACCTTTCTCCGCCATCCCGCTGAATACGGGGTGCAGGGCAATATTGTGTTCGCCGGCGAGTGATTTTATCACACCGTCCAGTTCATTCGCCATATTTCGATTATCGATCCGGCTGATGACAAAAGTACCCGGCTCGAAGGATTTTTCCGCCATTTGAAATGCCTTGGTGGCTGTGCGTACTTTCACCCCTTTTTGCAGTAAAGCGCTTAAAAACTGCACGTCATTGAACGAACGGCGGTGTACAAACCATGCGTAAGGTACCGCTGTAAGCATCATTTCAGGGGCTTTATACGGTTCGTAAACCTTTTTAGGATCGAGGCGATCCTTCAAAGCATAAGCATCCAGGCCGTGGGCAAAAAACAGGGACCAGGCCGTAATATCATACGTGATCGAATCCGAGAGCCGCGATTCCGGCTCGAATAGCACCTGAACCAGCACGGATTTAGGTTGAAAAGCGCTGATCACCACGTCCTTAGCGTCGATACTGACCGTGGCTTCCTTTCCATTTACATAATCGAAAGCCTTTACGCCGGTCATGTTGGCGCCTGCCATGCCGTAACGGATATGGTGCAGGTCGAGCAATTCGCAGAGGGTCTTTATTTTATTCGGATCGTTGCCCTGGCGAATGACGAACGATTTGTACTGCCCTTGCGGCTGGGTGCTGGTTTTCCGGTAGTATTCGCGGAAATTTTCCACCAGCGGCCGGGCGCTTTTGCTCGCCATTTCAATCGTGGAAAGGCAGGTAGTGAGGTGGTGCGCAATGCGGTCGTGCAAGGTCAGCGTATCGAACACTTCGGTCAGGATAGCCCGTCCGCCCCTCGGGCCGCCTGCCTGTTCGTAGGTCATGCCCACGCTGCCGTTGTACATCGGATAGGTGTCGC
>JAYSZC010000160.1:0-2146 GCA_043738235.1 Lewinellaceae bacterium
TATCAAATAATTCGGGAGAAATTTCCTACTTTTGCGCTCCATTGCACAAAAGTGAATACCAACCCCGTTTTTTATTTGATATAAAAGTTCAATTGTAAACTGTTCGCTTTCATAATGCCCGATATCGGCAATCACTAATCGCCCTTCGGCATCGAAAAACTCGTGGTATTTGAAGTCGGCGGTGACAAACACATCAGCGCCCGCCCGCAATGCCTCGGGAAGCAGGAAACTGCCGCTGCCGCCACAGACCGCGACGGATCGAACGGGCCGGTTTCGCAGCGCGGTGTGGCGCACACAGCTTACCCGCAGCGCTGTTTTGACTTGCTGCAGGAAATCCGTTTCGGTCAAAGGTTCCGGCAGCAAGCCGATCAACCCTGCTCCGATCTCCACTTCTCCGGGCCGTGGCAGGAGGATTCGGGTTGCTGTCAGCCCCAGTTTTTCGGCAATTTTTGCATTCACACCCTGCCGATACACGTTGTCGAGGTTGGTATGGATGGCATACAGCGCCACGTCCTGCCGGATGGCCTGCATCACGGTGCGCTCCACATAGTTACTGCCATTGAAACGTTTCAGGCCGCGGAACACAATGGGATGGTGCGCAATCACTAAGTTGCAACCCAACGCAAGTGCCTCTTCCACTACCGCCTCGGTGGAGTCCAGACAAAAAAGTATCCCTGTTACCTCCTGAGCCGGATCGCCGACGATCAGTCCCGCATTGTCGTAGGTTTCCTGCAAATGCGGCGGCGCGATGGATTCGAGGATGTGGAGGATGTCTTGAACGAGCATGACTCTTTAGAAGTGAGAAGTGAGAAGTGAGAAGTGAGAGGTGAGAGGGTGAGAGACATCCCTCTTGGCGACTTTATTGGTTTTGGAATGGGTTTTTCAGGTTTGTGTTTTTTAGATACTTTTAAATATCAATAGATTATGCGAATAATGAAGGCAGCTATAATTCTGATCATATTGCTTTCCAAAAATGCAAAATTATCAAATTCCGGCCTGGAAAACACAGCCTAAAATCATTCAATCTGCCAAGCGGGATAATCTCACTTCTCACTTCTCGCTTCTCGCTTCTAATTTTCTCAGGTTAATATCCTGTAAATCCCTATCATTTGCCCGATAGTGCATGTAACTTTGCGCAATCACTCCGGTCAAAGGGAGTAACAGAAAACGTACGGTTTAGGCCGCATTTCTCTATCATTTAAAATACTACGACTATGACAGCGATGTTTTTGTTCCTTGGCAATCTCGGCGCTACGGAGCTCACCCTCATCTTTTTGGTTGTTTTACTCATGTTCGGCGGCAATAAAATCCCCGAACTGATGCGTGGCCTCGGAAAAGGCATCCGTGAATTTAATAGCGCTAAAAACTCGGTGGAAGACGAAATCCGCCAGGGTATGCGCGAAGCGGAGAAAAAGCCATTGGAAAAGTAAACGACTGGTAAGTTCCAATAAAGCACCCGAAGTGGTTGTCTCGAAAGATTGATGAGGGTTGATAAAAGTTGATAAAGTTGATAATAGCTGCTCAAATTGAGTTTAATCACTTCAATGAGTGACCAATATCAACTTTATCAACTTTTATCAACCCTCATCAATCTTTCGGGACAACCACTTTTTGCATATATTTTGTATTTTTGAGCGTTCCTTCAGCGTATGGCAGGAGTTTTTCAGTACAAGAAGGATGCCCTGTTATCCGCTGAAAATCATTCACTTAAACCAAATTACGATGAAACAACCTTCTATTGTTCTGCTTGCCGGCCTGCTGGCTGTAATGTTCGCCTGCAATACCCAAAGTCCGGCCCCGGCCGACCAGCAAAGTACCGCCACACCTGCGACAAAGGCGTTTACCTGCGATCAACTGGACAACAAACAGTACGACATCACCGTCTCCACCGGCGGTAAAGTGGATGGCACCGAAGTGCTGTCTTTCAAAAACGATGCGGTAGAAAGTTCCGAATGTGTCAAATACGGCTTCGCCGCCACACCCTTCACCTGTACCGCCATGCCGGATGGCGTACTCACATTTGAAATGCTGATGACCAGCGAAAAGGAGGGTAAAATGACCTGGAAAGGCAAAGCCTCCGACAAGCAGGTGAACGGCACGATCCTGTGGGTAAAAGCAGGCCAGGCCGATATTGCTTATACTTTTG
>JAYSZC010000161.1:0-2145 GCA_043738235.1 Lewinellaceae bacterium
GGATGAGGGATGACCAGATGATAAAAAAACATGTGGACAATAAAGGTGGGCAAAGGGGTCTATTTTTTTTACTGTCAAAGGGTACATTTTTTCACATCAAAACACAGGTTATTAAGTATGTCAAGCAAAATCGTTCAGATTAAATTCTTTGCAAATGCTTGATAATCAACACTGATAACCAATAACTAATAACGGATAACCACTTTTCACCGTTAAAAATGTAAAAAAATGAAAAACGCCCTGTTCAGCGATAGTTACGAAAACCCATGCATCGACCTGCTGCCATCCATGCAAATGCAGGAGCCATACAGCCGCCCTGGTGCGCACAAGCCCGGCGCTGCGAAGCAAAAGACGGCGCCTGTTTTTTCCGGCGCGTACTTTTCTTTCCTGCCTTCAGCCTTGGGAATCAAAACAAAAATTTTCTGGCGCTTGCCAGTTTGTGTACAATTTGTACTGCTTCTCCAGAATCAAAATATTTATAGGCGCATTATTTGGTTATCCAAATAATACGTCCTTTATTTGCCCATTAGGAAAAGTAATGTTTTATTATGGGCAATGCAATCAACATCCGACGAGGTTATGATATCAGGATAGAGGGAGCCGCTGAAAAAACTGTAGACGACTTATCCCTTTCTGACATCATTGGAGTCAAACCCACCGACTTCCACACCGTAATTCCCAAATTACTCGTGGAAGTCGGTGACGAAGTATTGGCCGGTCAAGCGCTTTTTTTTGACAAAAACCGGCCCGATATTCATTTTAATGCCCCGGTAAGCGGTGAAATCGCTGAAATTGTGCGGGGCGAAAAAAGGCGGATAAACGAAATCCTCATCCTGCCCGACAAAAAAGACATTCGTTATATTTCCTACCCGGTTTCCGATCCTGCAACACTTTCCCGGGAGGAGATCACGGAGCGCCTGCTCGAAAGCGGTTGCTGGAACTACATCCGCCAGCGTCCGTTTTCGCTCATTGCCAACCCTTCCGATACGCCCAAAGGCATTTTTGTATCCTGTTTCGACTCCGCGCCATTGGCCCCGGATATCGGTTACATCGTCGATTTTGAAAAAGAAAATTTCCAGGCAGGTCTGACGGCATTGCAACAATTATCAGGCGGTCACCTGCATTTGGGTTTGCGCGCTGCGCCGCATGCAGGTTTAACAGACAGTAAGTTCAGCGGTATTCCGGTCGAACATATCCACCATTTTAAAGGCCCCCACCCTGCCGGGAATGTAGGCATACAGATACACCATATCGACCCGATTCAAAAGGGTGAAGTTGTCTGGTATGTTCATCCGCAGGACGTGCTTATTATAGGCAGGCTTTTCCGCGAAGGGCGTTACCGCGCCGACCGCTTGCTGGCGCTTACCGGCAGTTCTGTGTTGCGTCCGCAATATTTCCGCGTAATGACAGGTCAGCGCATCGGTAACATCCTGGGCGACAGGCTGCGCGATGCACATTGCCGGGCCATTCAGGGCAATGTATTGACGGGAAGCACCACCGGTTCCGATGATTTTTTGTCGTTTTACACCAACCACCTCACAGTCATCCCGGAAGGCGACCAGCCTGAATTTTTGGGTTGGCTGCTTCCCGGCTTCAAAAAACTAAGCCTTTCGCGCACTTATTTTTCCTGGTTATTCCCCAAACGCAGCTACCAACTCGACACCAATATGCACGGCGAGGAGCGGGCTTTCGTGATGACCGGCCAATATGACAAGGTATTGCCCATGAATATTTATCCGGTGTATTTGCTCAAAGCCATTCTGGCAAAAGACATCGAACGAATGGAGGCGCTCGGCATCTATGAAGTTGCGGAAGAGGATCTCGCCTTGTGCGAGTTTGTGTGCACCTCCAAAATTGATGTGCAAAAAATAGTGGCGGAAGGACTGGAATACGCCCGCCAGGAAGGATAGATAAAGGCAAGGGGCAAAAGGCAAGGGGCAAAAGGCAAAAAATCAATATCAAATCATCAAATCAAAACTTTCACATGCCATGACAAAAGCAGCCAAATCAGTTTATTACTTTGGATTTTACTTGTTTGTATTGGGCATCACCCTCGTTGTTGCGCCCAATATGCTTTTAGCGATGTTCGGGTTTGAAGCCACCGATGAAGTCTGGATAAGGGTACTCGGCTCGGTTGTTTTTACC
>JAYSZC010000162.1:0-5261 GCA_043738235.1 Lewinellaceae bacterium
AACCGAATTACGCAGCCTCATGCGCCTTAACTTTCAACGACTGCCGGCGGTGAAGGTGGCATAGATTTCTTTCAAAACCACTTTGCGGCGGCTATACCAGACAAAAATATGGTATGAAAAAAGGCGAGATGAATTCAGAGAAACGCCGGATGACATTACGGAAGTGCCAAACTATGTGTTTGCAAATGTTTATTTAGCATACCACCTACAAGACCCCGTTAGTGTATTAAAAAATCAAACTCAACGCTCTAAGACAAACAAAGACTTAAATTTTATTTCGCATAGAGAGCACAAAGAAGGACTTTATGAAAAAATCTTCAATAAAGACACTTCTTTTGAGGATATGTTATGTGCTTTTTATGTCTTTGATACTGTTTACACTCGCCTGAAAAGAAGGTATAAGTTTTCTTTTCGTACAAATTTGTATCACTTATTAGCCCTTTTCAATGTTGCTTACACAAAATACTTAAAGACGAAATTTGGCGAAAAAATTAATGTCAATAAGCAAATTATTAAAACATATGAAAAGGGTGAAACGGAAATAATAATTAAAACATTTAAATTCCTCAACCAATTTGTTGAAAAACAGGTTGAGGTTACTGACAACGAAGAAAAGACAACTGAAAGGATGTTTAAATTTTTATTTACGCTTTCTCACTACGAAAAGATTAAAGATGCTCTTGAAGATATAGAAATTTCAATTGAAGATATTGAAAGCATCCAGTTGTCAGATGACGAAAAAATCGTCGAAGGAGAAGAAACGAATGAAAAAATATCCGAAGACGAATAAAAACTGAGAACAACGCAGGCGGCGATAGTGCCTCACGTAAAAAATAACCTTACGAAAGTCAGCCAAAAATGACCAAACCGAATATTAGCCCTCAACTTCCCTAATTATCGGGCATATACCAATCTTTTCTCCTTTTCAATAAATGGCAGGATATACCTGGAAAGCCCTTGAGCAGAAACCAGATCAACTTTTCGATTCAGCAACTGCTGAAGTTTCAATTGCATGCTGATAAACTGGAGGCCGCCAGTCATCTGATCATAATCCAGTTCTACCAACAAATCGACGTCGCTTTCCTCGTTGGCCTCGCCGCGAACGTACGAGCCGAAAAGAAAAGCCCGGATAACAGGTTGGCCTGAAAAATAGCTCCCGATCAGATCAATTTGTTCTTTTGTCAACTCCATGATGTTTATTTTGTGTTTTTTGTAACACAAAAATACACCAAATTTTTCATCAATCAACAATCACCTCAGCACTTTCCGCGCCGCCCAATTACTCATCATCACTCCAAACAGTACAATTGAAATCGAACTCGCAGGCATCAGAACAGCCGCTACCAAAGGGGAAAGATTGCCGGTCACAGCGTAACTCAGTCCAACGATGTTGTAAATCAGCGCAACTATATATGAACTTTTGACCACCCGCACACCCGCGCGGGCCAGTTGCACGTATTGCGGGAGCCGTCCGAATTCATCGGCATGGAGAATAGCGTCGCAAGCCGGGGTGAAATTATTGGTATCCTCGGCGACTACGATGCCCAGATTACTCTGGCGAAGCGCACCGGCGTCATTCAGGCCGTCGCCGAGCATCATCACCTGCTGCCCGTGGCGTTGTAGATTTTTGATAAATTCCAGTTTATCTTGGGGCGAGCGTTCAAACAGCATTGTTTCGCGTTCAGGGAAAAAAGGCGACAGCAATGTGGCTTCCCGATCCTGGTCGCCGGAAAGCAGCCATACGCGGTGGGCATCTTTTTCCTTTTTTCTGAAAAAAGAGGCCGGTTTTGTTTTTCTAAAGAAATCCAGCACGGACATCAATCCGTCGCGGTAACGGCTTTTAACTTCAAAACAACCTTTTACTTCCCCTTCCACCGCAAAAAACAGTCCTTGTCCCTCGGCGCCTACAAAAGCTGCGGAACCGATTTTTATTTCCTTGCCCCCTACCCTGCCCTGGATGCCCAGTCCGGGAATTTCCCGAAAATTTTCCGGCACCATGGTGGGAACCTCCGGCATGGAATCGTACAGGCGGCGGCTCAGCGGGTGCGCCGAATGTTTAGTCAAAGAGCGTATGGCCACTTTGTCCACAGCGCTCAGCGGCCGGCCTTTAAATTCGTAATGCTGTTGGGATACGTTGGTTATTGTACCCGTTTTATCAAAAACAACCGTGTCGATGGCCGCAAAGGCTTCCACCGTTTTGATGTTTTTCAAGTAGAACCGGTTGCGACCGAGGATGCGCATCACATTGCCCAGCGTAAATGGAATAGACAGCGCAACGGTGCAGGGGCAAGCCACAATCATCACCGCAGTAAAGGCATTGATGGCTTTTGCCATGTCCGTAGGCGCCCAATAGATAAATGCGCCGACGCCGAATACCAGGATCATCCAGGAGAAAATACGCCCCGCCTGATCCGCCAGTTTGGTCACCTGGCCTTGTTCATTTTCTTTAAAAGCCTGGTCGTTCCAGAGCCTTGTCAGGTAACTTTGCGACACCCTGTGTGTGAGCGAAATCTCGATACTTTCGCCGATCTGTTTACCGCCGGCAAATATTTTATCGCCGCTATTTATCGCCACAGGTTCCGCTTCGCCGGTCACAAAACTATAATCCACCTGTGCCGAACCTTTCAATAAAATACCGTCGGCCGGGATGATTTCCTGGCTGCGCACTACAATAATATCGCCCGGAACCAGGCGGTTGACCGGAACGGACACTTCTTCGATTCCGTTTTTCAGGGAAGCCGACACCGGAAAATAGGACTTGTAATCGCGTTCAAACGACAACTCATGCCAAGTGCGTTGCTGGAACCATTTGCCGATCAGCAACAAAAAGGTCAAACCCGCAAAAGAGTCTAAATAACCGGCGCCGGTATGGGTAAATATTTCCCAGATACTGCGCCCGAACAGCGACAACAAGGCCAAACAAAGTGGAATATCAATGTTCAGGCGACCATTGCGCAGGCCGTTCCAGGCAGAAATCAAATAATCGCGGGCGCTCACCAACAGCACCGGTATGGCCAACGCCACACTCAAATAACCAAACATATTGGCAAACCAGCGATCCGTTTCCGGGTCCATGCCCACGTATTCCGGGAAACTGAACAGCATGATATTCCCGAAAGCAAACCCGGCAATACCGATCTGGCAAGCCAGTCTTTTGCTGATAATCCTGGGTTTGGCATTGTCCACGTCACCCAGGTTGATTTCCGGCGCGTAACCGATGGATGCCAGCAGGGCCGCTATTTTGCGCAGCGAAGTTTGTTCCGGGTTGTATTGAACGGTGGTCGTTTTTTTCAGGAAAGTAACCCTGCAATGGGTGACGCCGGCATCGAGTTTGTATAAATTTTCCAGCAGCCAGATACAACTCACACAGTGCATTTGCGGCAGGTAAAAGGTAACCTGCGCAGTTTGTCCGTTATTGAATTCCAGCAATTTTTCCTGTACTTCCGGGTCGTCTAAGTAAGCGAAGGACTTGGCGTTGCGCTGGTATTTCAGGCTTTGACCAGGTTTTGCATCTAATGCGTAGAATTCGCACAGGTTGTGCGTATTCAGTATTTCATACACCATTTTACAGCCTTCACAACAGAAGTATTTGTCTTCGAGATGCAGGTGGTCGTCGGGGCAAATATCCTGGCAGTGGAAACATGCATGCGGCAGAACAGCAGGATTTTTAGGCTGCAAGAGTGTTGTGGCAGACATAGAAACTGAATTTTTGCCAAATATACCGGGTGGACCGAACGACGATTGATGACCTGGATCATGGGTAAGGATGATTTCTATACATTTGCCACTTGAAGGTGTTTTGGAGTGCGTTGCCCTAAATTTATTAACGCTTAGTGCACGATTTGACTAACCCCCGCGCTTTAGCCGGGGGAAATGAACGGGACAAACACGGGTGGGTTTTAACCCAAAATGAGTGATGTGGGGTTAAAACCCCGTTGGGTTTGGTTTCTTCGATTCCCCCGGCTAAAGCACGGGGGTTACTCAAAAGCATAAGTTGATTTTTGGGCGTTACTTAAACGGAAACCAAACTATTGCACTCTAAAACACTCAAAACTCTAAAACACCAAAACACACTAGAACTCATGAAAAACAACACCGGTATTTTCCAGTTGGCCGTCATCGTCAGTGCGCTGGGCTTTTTTGTAGACGTGTACGATCTGCTGCTTTTTGCCATTATCCGAAAATCCAGCCTGGCGGCCCTTGGGCTTACGCCGGATCAGATCCTCACGGAAGGCGAACTGCTGATCAGCGTACAAATGATTGGCCTGTTGCTGGGTGGCATACTGTTTGGTATCATAGGAGATAAAAAAGGGCGGCTGAGTGTACTTTTCGGCTCCATTTTGCTGTATTCCATTGCCAATATCCTGAACGGCATGGTTACTACTGTACCGCAGTATCTGGTCTTAAGATTTATAGCAGGAATTGGACTGGCAGGCGAACTGGGCGCCGGACTTACGTTGGTGAGCGAGTTGCTGCCCAAGGAAAAAAGAAGCGTAGCGGCAGGTTTTATCGCCGGTTTTGGCGTTTTGGGAGCCGTGGCGGCGTTTTTTATGAGCCAGATATTCGACTGGCGCAGTTGCTACTACATCGGCGGCTTTTTAGGCATCGTATTGTTGCTCATGCGGGTCAGCGTGCACGAAAGCGGCCTGTTTAAACAAGTGCAACAATCGGACGTGCAACGCGGCAATTTTCTGCAATTTTTCAACAACCGGCAGCGATTCGGGCGCTATATGCGCTGTATCCTGATCGGGCTGCCGGTCTGGTATGTGATTGGCATTTTAGTCACCTTTTCCGATCAGTTTGGCAAGGCATTCGGTATCCCGGATATTGACCCGGGCATGGCAATTATGTACCTGTATTTGTTTGTGGGACTGGGCGATTTTACAGTAGGCTGGCTGAGCGAGCGGCTGAAGAGCAGGAAAAAGACCTTGTTTCTGTTTATGGGCATCACCATTATTTTTTGTGTGCTTTTTTTCCTGCAACGCGGCGGAAACGCCACCAATTTTTACCTGATTTGTATGGGACTGGGATTTGGAGCGGGTTTTAATGTAGTGTACCTGACGATGGGCGTCGAACAATTCGGCACCAACCTGCGCGCTTCGGCAGCCATTAGCATCCCGAATATGGTGCGGGGTTCCCTGCCGCTGATTATCGTACTGTTTAAATACAACCGAACGCTTTTCCAGGATTATGTGACCGGCGCCTGGGTGACCGGCGCGATCATTTTCGCTATTGCGATTGCGGCGGCCTGGACGATGGAA
>JAYSZC010000163.1:0-2142 GCA_043738235.1 Lewinellaceae bacterium
TTTACTTTTTGTGGCCGGGTTTTATGAGACACCCTCACCCGAGTACCCAAGAGCAACGTCTCTCACTTCTCACTTCTCACCTCTCACTTCTAAAAAATGTTTCTCTATTCCCTCAAACGCGTCCAGCGCCTGCCTATTTCACTCGAACAGGCCTGGGATTTTTTCTCTTCCCCGCTCAATCTGAGTAAAATAACGCCCGAATATATGCAGTTCCAGGTCACATCCGACCCTGAATTATTGAAACAAATGTATACCGGGCAAATCATAACTTACACCGTCAGGCCGCTATTGAATATTCCGCTGTTCTGGATGACGGAAATCAAACATGTGGAGCCGGGCGTGTTTTTTGTAGATGAACAGCGCATTGGGCCTTATGTTATCTGGCACCATCAGCACCATTTCAAAGCCATTCCGGGCGGTGTGGAAATGACCGACCTGGTGCATTACAAATTGCCGCTCGGGCCGCTCGGCGCATTGGCCAAATGGCTTTTTGTCGGCAGGCAACTGGATGGCATTTTTGAATACCGCTGGAAAAAACTGGAACAACTATTTGGAAGCTTTTCTGAAAATAAGGCACACCAAACGGAAACCGTCTGAGAAGAAAAATACGGCTGTTGGGATGCTTGCTCGAAAAATACCCTACTTTTGCCCGCCTTTTTGGCTGAAGCTAAAAAGTGCAGTATCCATCCGTTCAACAATTCAACAAATTAACGTAAAAATGGCAACGACGGCAGATATCCGAAACGGCCTGTGCATCGAACTCAACAACGACATTCTGAAGATCATTGATTTTCAGAAATTTCAGGTCGGTCGTGGCAGTGGCAAAGTATGGACTAAATTAAAAAGCGCTACTACCGGCAAAGTAGTGGAGCACACTTTTCAGAGTGGACATAATATTACAGAAGTACGGGTGGAACGCCGTAAATTCCAATATCTTTACCCGGAAGATGGCGGCTATCAGCTGATGAACCAGGAAACCTACGACCAGATTTCAGTACCGGAAGAGATGATCGACAATGGTAAATTCCTGAAAGAAGGCGATGTGGTGGATGTGCTTTTCCATGCACAAAAAGAAATGCTCATTTCGGTGGAATTACCTCAAAATGTCATTCTCAAAATCACTTATGCCGAACCCGGCGTGCGGGGCGACACCGCTACCAACACGCTCAAGCCGGCAACCGTGGAAACCGGCGCGGAAGTACGCGTTCCGCTGTTCTGCGAAGAAGGCGATCTGATCAAAATTGATACGGCTACGGGCGCTTATATTGAGCGTGTCAAAAAATAAATCAAATTTGTTTTTTTGCAGTTGTAAAACAACCTTTCGACATGGATTTCAACCAGATACAAGAACTTATTCGGATGGTGAGCAAGCACAAACTCTCCGAATTTTCCCTGAAAGAAGGGGATTTTAAACTCGTTATCCGCAACCAGGTAGCTGGTACCGAAACAGTGGCAGGCACAGCACCTATGGTCATGCCGATTCAACAACCGTCTGTTACCTTGGCCGCTCCGGCAACCACTCCCGCCAAAACAGACGCTGCCCCCGCCGCTCCCGCTGTCGTAGACGAGGACAATAACCCGCGTTACATACAAATCAAATCGCCGATGGTCGGCACGTTTTACCGCAGCTCCGGCCCGGACAAAGGCCCCTTTGTAAAAGTGGGCGACTCGGTGGATGTCGGTTCCAAAGTCTGCATCATCGAAGCGATGAAACTGTTCAACGAGATTGAATCCGAGTTGAAAGGTAAAATCCTGAAGGTGCTGGTAGAAGATGCCACACCCGTGGAATACGACCAGCCCCTGTTCCTCATTGACCCTTCTTAGAGGTGAGAGGTGAGAGAGTGAGAGGTGAGAGGTGAGAGAGTGAGAGGTGAGAGAGTGAGAGGTGAGAGGGTGAGAAATCCCTATCCTTTTTTTGGTCTTCCCTGAAACCTTTGCAATTGGGGTAAAAAACTATTGTGTTTTCTTTGTCTTGACAGATATGTTTAAAAAAATACTTATAGCAAATCGTGGGGAAATTGCCTTGCGCGTCATTCGCACCTGCAAGGAAATGGGCATCAAAACAGTGGCGGTGAATTCCACTGCGGACCGCGACAGCCTGCATGTCCGTTTTGCAGACGAAGCGGTGTGTATCGGCCCGCC
>JAYSZC010000164.1:0-5259 GCA_043738235.1 Lewinellaceae bacterium
CGGGATCGAAAGTCAGTATATCGAGGTCGCCGTCGTCGTCCACATCGTCCACTGCTGGAATATCGGTGGGTGCAATGGGCAGGTTGTTCCAAAAGCCCGGCTGATCCTGGTCGGGGAACCAGACCTGGAGCGGGTTGCAATAGGTACAATTGGGATAATTAAAATAGAAAGAATTGAATTTCAAGATATTATCCTCAAAATAGCCCCGAAAAACCTGCATTTCCTGGGAACCCGGCGCCAGCGCTGCACAAAAAATATCCGCCGCCCCGTCCTGGTTAAAATCGCGCATCAGCATATAATCCGTTGCTTTAGGGAAAAAGGAGGCGTATTCCGGCGCGTAAGTGTAACTTGACTGATTCGGAATACCGGCGTTTAAAAAAGTCAGTACCACATCGCCCGAGCGGTCAAAAACTACCAGGTCTTGCGTGCCGTCTGCGTTCAGGTCGGCTGCCGAAAATTGCGGCGTATTCAGTCCGCCTGCAAAAGCAAAAGGCAATTGCACCCCATTTTGAAAAATCGGGGCGTTCATGCGTTGAAAAGTTTGACTTTGCGCTGTAACGTATTGATTTACAAGAATAAAAAACAAAAAAGGAGCGTATCTCATAGGAAGTTATCAGTTATTAGTTATCAGTTATCAGGGTGACAACGTTTGGCTGCATGGCTTAGTTTGGGCAATTGCAAAGAACCTACAAGCAGACGACAAGCATTGGCCTAATTACCTGCTTTGACCAAACGTTGTCACCCTGATAACTAATAACGGATAACGAATAACTACCTCCGAAGGACCGCCCGTTGAAACACGCCGAACGGATACGTTTTCACTGCCGGAATTTCTTCCTCGCCTTGTTTGGTATTGCCCGTGCTGCTGATTTCTTTTTCAGAACCGGAAAACACTTCAAACACCATCGTGTTGGCATCGGTTTTTTCATAGGTGCATAAAATCCGGTTGCCTTTCCAGTTACCCGCCCAGGAAGCCGGGAAAGCCAGGGAATCGGGTTGGGATTGGGCAACTCCAATTTGATAGTAAATAATTGATAAACAAAGTAATAGGGTACGCATGGTCTTTCTATTTTCCAGCAAAAATACTTATCCACTTTACTCTTTCAGGGAAATGCCTACTTTTCGACCATGATTAGTTATCCGTTATCTGTTATCAGTTATCCGTGTGGAAACCTCTGGCTGCTCTATTAGCAAAGCCAGAGGTTACCACACGGATAACTGATAACAGATAACGGATAACCGATAACATACAGGGGAAATGAATTGTCCCTTTCTTCACCATTCCAGCCTGAAACCCGATAACGGATAACTGATAACTAATAACTAATAACCCAACCAATGAAATTACCTTCTCCCGGTTTTCTCCTCGATGCATTTATTCAAGTTTGCCGACGTTTTCCGGCCACCATGCTGGCTGCTTCAACCGGCGTTGTTGTACTGCTCATTCTTGTTGAAAGCAATAGATCTAATGAAGAATTACTGGCGCGCATCTGGATGGCTGCCCAACTCGGTCTCGCTTTGCTGACAGGAATCGTTGCCTTTGCCGAGTCCGCCGACTGGTCGCCGGGGCGCAAGTGGCTGGCGCAGGGTGTCGGCATAGCTGCTTTGGCGGCTTACGCCTGGCATTTATGGGTGCACCCCAATGCGGAATTTGAACACCTGCATGCGCCCCGGTATATGATTTTTTTGCTGGTCGCGCACTTGTTTGTTGCGGTTGCGCCGTATCTCAACCAGCGTTCGGTGGCCGATTTTTGGGAGTACAACCGCCGCTTGTTCGCCAATTTTGTGGTGGGCGCCACCTTTAACATGATCTTGTTTGCGGGATTGGCGCTGGCCATTCTGGCGGTGGATCAACTGTTCAATATGAACATATCCGAGCGGATATATGCCCGTTTGTTTATCCTGCTGGCAGGCATTTTCAACACAAGTTATTTTTTATACCATTTTCCTCAAAAATATGAATTTGAAAATACGGAGGCTTCCTACAACGCTGTTTTTCACAACCTCTGCAAGTATATCCTGATCCCGATTGTGGGTTTGTATTTCCTGATTTTATACGCTTACGGCGCTAAAATCATCGGTACCTGGTCGCTGCCGCGCGGCTGGGTGGGTTCCTTGGTGATCGGCTTTTCGGTGGCCGGCATTTTTACCTGGCTGCTCAATTTTTACCTGCCGCAATACGACAACAGCAAATGGGTAACGCTCTTCCGGAAATGGTTCTGGCGGATCGTTTTACCGCTCACGGTGCTGCTTTTTGTCGCAATTGCTACCCGAATCAGCGAGTACGGCGTCACCGAGCCGCGCTTTATCGTGATACAGGTCGGCGTCTGGCTGGCCATTACCTGCCTCTATTTTCTTTTCTCCAAATCGGATAATATCAAGTTTATCCCGATTTCACTGGGATTGATTGCACTCTCCATCGCTGTCGGCCCTTTCAACGCATTTTCCGTATCCAAACGCAGCCAGACCGGGATCGTCAAAAACGTGCTGGAAAGAAACGGACGCTGGGAAAACGGCCACCTCAAACAAGGTTCGGCGCCCATGCTCCAGGCTGAGATATCGCAGGTAGAATCCGCACTCCAGTTCCTCGACCGGCGGGGATACCTGGAACATGCCGACTGGCTGCCCATGCCGCTGGATAGTCTTCAAAAAGTCACCACAGCCTATTCGAATAGCGGACGCATTATGAACTGGCTGGGCCTGCGAAGCGATACTGCGCCGGAAAGCAGCGCCTTGAGTATCCAGGGCAATCAAAACTACGGCGAAACCGACATTCGCGGCTTCACGAAATGCTACCCGATCAGCCTGAGCGGATACCGCGATGCCAAACCCCCGGAAGGTTATTACTTTGAACGCTCCAAAGACGGACAGAAAATCATCTGGCTCCAGGTAAACGATCAGAAAACCAGTGCCGTAGACTCTTTTGACCTGAAACCGGTTATGCGCGTCTGGCGCAACCAATCGCCAGGCAGTTTCCTGGAACTTTCCCCGGAAGCATCCATTTTCGACCTCATCGCCGCCAAAGGCAGCCTGCGCATCCGGGTAGCCGACGCGCAAATAGAGGAGGTCAAGGGTGCATTTCAGGTGAATTACCTGAACGGGCAGTTGTTTTTGAAGGAGCGGTAGCACAAAGGGCAAAGGCAAAAGGCAAGGGGCAAAATGCAAAATGCAAAGGGCAATGTAGTACATGGATTGCCCTTTGCCTTTTGCCCCTTGCCCTTTGCCATTGCCTTTTTACTTAGTTTTGCGCTTCATGGAATTCTACCTGCTTTGCTTTTTTGCCTTTTTAGCCGGTTTTATCGACAGTATCGTGGGTGGCGGCGGACTCGTGCAGATACCGGCTTTTTTTATTTTGTACCCGCAACTGACGGTCCCTAATATCATTGGCAGCAATCGTTTTGCTTCTGCCGCAGGTACTTCTGTAGCCGCCTGGAATTACAGCCGGGTGGTGGCGATTCCCTGGAAAACGGTGTTGTATGCGGGCCTTAGTGCAGCCATTTGTTCTTATTTTGGCGCAACCGTACAAAGTATGCTGCCTTCCGAGGTGCTGAAACCGATCATCCTGGTGCTCATTGTTGTCATTGCCATCCATACGTTCCGGAAGAAAAACTTCGGGCAGTATGAATCTTTTCGGGTAACGGAGCAGAGATTGCCCTTTTGGGCCGCCGGCATCGGGGGCGTGCTGGGCTTTTACAACGGTTTTGTAGGGCCGGGTACCGGAAGCCTGCTGGTTTTCGGTTTTGTAAGCATGATCGGATATAATTTTTTATCCGCCTCCGCCATTTCCAAAATTGTCAATGTGATAGCGGATGTGTCGTCCCTGGTGTTTTTTCTCTTGCACAAACACGTCCTTTTTCATTTGGCGCTGCCCATGTTGGTCTGCAACGTGGCTGGTTCGTACCTTGGCAGCCGGATGGCAGTATTGCGCGGCAATGCCTTTATCCGAAAAGTATTTTTAGTGGTGGTAGCAGGCATTGTGCTACGTTTTGCCTGGGATGTGTTTTTCAGGTAACAGCAGCATGGGTGGCACGAGATTATCAACACTGATAACCAATAACTAATAACGGATAACTACTTAAAAATGAACGCATTCTACAAAATCCTTCTTTTAAATTGTCTGTTGTCAACAGGCGTTACGGCCCAACAAAGTCCTCCATTTTTCCCGGAAGAAATGATCGTGACAGCCAGTTCGCTCAACCTGCGCGAATCGCCTGATAAAAATGCCAAAAAAGTCGGCACCCTCACACAAGGCGCCGTCGTCCAGTTTCTGGAAGCTTATAAAGACGGCGAATACATGCAGGCAGACACGACCGACCCCGAATCGCCTTACGCGCCCTGGTTGAAAGTGCGCTTTAAAGGCGGCACAGGCTGGGCTTTCGGCGCTTATCTGACCGGCACCTACGGGCTGTATTATGAAAATGATATTTTCGTAGAAGGAGAATCCTTGCCGCCGCTGCAATGGTTTGGCGTGTATGCCCGCGATTCATTTGCCGATGAAGTACGCCGGGTGCAGGTACGCTTGGCAGATGAGTTCAACGAATTTTTCCAGACACAGGTCAGGGTGCTTAAAACTAATCAGCGCGAACAAAGTAAATTCCTGATTGCGAGCCTGACACCCTTTCCGACAGGTTATTGCGGCCCACTCGGGAATTTTGAAATCGGGCAAATGTATTACTCCCAAACACTCGGCCCGGGCGGACAGTTGTCCATTTATCCCGGCAATGATCTGAACGATACCCTGATCAGGCCCACTTACGGCTTAGCTGCCACCGGCTGCGCGGAATTGGATAATAACTACGTCCGCGTTACGAACTATCAACTGCGGCTGATTGATTTCAGCCAGGAACCTGTACAATACCAGGACCTCACACAATGGGTAAAACCAGATATGCCGGAATCTAGTCCTTCGGTGGATTTATTGTGGTTCGGCGACCTCGACCGCGACGGCAAACCCGATGCTATCATCAACGATTGCCCTTATGAACCCGGCTGCCGCGCTTCGCTGTTCCTGTCTTCTAAAGCAAAACCCGGCGCATACCTGCACAAAGTGTGCGAGCATTTCTGGCCGGGCGACTAAACCTCACCCCCCGGCCCCTTCTCCGATGGAGAGGGGGTGATTTCACCCTTGGTTTCCTTACCAGTGAATGCCAAGGGTGAAGTCAGGGGTTCGCCTAAAACAACCGCTGAGCCCCTTTGCCCATAGAAGATGCTGCCGTGCCATATTAAAAGCACAGGTCTTAACAGCAGTCGATGTAAGCA
>JAYSZC010000165.1:0-5258 GCA_043738235.1 Lewinellaceae bacterium
AATCAGGTATGAGGGATGAGGTTTGAGGAATGACCGAGCGTGATGTCGAATAAGGAATGAGGGATGAGGATTGAGGAATGACCGAGCGGGATGTACGACATCCCGCTCGGTCATTCCTCAATCCTCATCCCTCATTCCTTATTCGACATCACGCTCGGTCATTCCTCAATCCTCATCCCTCATCCCTGATTCGACATCACGCTCGGTCAATCCTCATCCCTCATCCCTCATTCCTGATTTCAAACAGCTTGTCCCAGCATCAACTTCCTTTGTAGGGCTATATCTCCTTTTTTGACAAAAGTAATTGGTACAAATTCGTCATTTGGAGAACCGATATAGTACAATGTCCAGTCTTCATCATAGCGGGAAAGCATTTGGCGGATGCACTCGGCGCGATCGATCAAAGGGAAAGCGCAATCTTCCCAGTAGAAAAGTTCTACGCGGTAGTGCAATTGCTGTTTCAAGCCATTGATCGTCACTTCTATTTCAATGTCTTGTTTACCTGGCAGGGACGGAATAGGAACTGCAATGTATGCCATACGAAAGTGTTGAATGGATGAGTATTTTCTTCGGAGAAACGATAGTAGCAACGCTGAAAAATTATCCCGCCATCTTCGTGCCATTTTTTATCAAACTTCATAAGTCGCGGGAATACTGCATTAGTCTGTAAATTTTGCCCGTTTTTTGCATCTGGTAAATCAGTTAAAGACGATAAGAACCTGCCCAAAAGTACGATTCTGGACAATCCTGTTCGGAATTGGACAATGGCGCCCGGAGTCGTTCGCCTATGACTTGCCACTTTTCATGCAATCAAATGGCAAAATAGGCTGTCTTTGCATTTTATTTGTACCTGTATTGGTTTATCGTTTATAGGTTTATGGTTTATGGTTTATAATGACCGCTCGGAAAGTGGATAATTGCAACAATAAGAGTGGCTATTATAAACCCATCAACCTATAAACTTATAAACCCATAAACCTTTTGTCAACCACCCCCCGTTCATGTTTCATCGCTTTATTGCTATTTTTCTACTGCTTCTGCATCATACTGCTATGTTGCCGGCGCAGTCGATTGCTGAACTGGAACGGCAATTGGAGCAGACTACTGCGAGCGATCAGCGCTGGGAAATTACGTACAGGCTTTCCAAATACTGGCTCATTTCAGACCCTGCCCGCGCCGGCGCTTATGCCAGGCAATTGCTGCAATTAGCCATTTCCATGAACGACAAACGCAGGGAAGCCGAATCGGCATGGGTCAATGCGGATATTGCCGAACGCCAGACGCGCGTGGCAGAAGCATTGGCGCTTTATAACCAGACACATCTGGCCGCCACTGCTGCCGGGCTGCCGGATTTGCAATTGCAGGCCAGTGAAAAACTACAGACCATCAGTGCCAGACAAGGTAATTATAAAGCGGCGTACGATTGGAGCCGGCAACGCAGCGCATTGTTGCAGGAAAAATCCAGGCTGTACGCCGAGGAGCAGCGACAAAAGTATGAAGCCACCCAGGCGGCTTTGGAAGCGCAAAAAAAACGTGAAAACGGCCTGGGATTGGCCTTGTTGGCAATACTGGGTCTGGTGCTTGCGGTACTGTACTATCTAAGGCAACGCGCCAACCGGCGCACCCGGGGCGAAATGGCCGAAAAAAATGCCATGATCGAAGAAAAACGCCGCCGCAGCGAACAACTCCTGCTCAATATCCTGCCGCCTGCCGTTGCTGCCGAACTCACCATACGCAATAAAGTGGCCGCCCGACGCTACGAACACGCCACGGTAATGTTTATTGATTTCGTCGGATTCACCAAAACGGCTGAACTGCTGCAACCGGAGGAACTTATCGCCGAACTGGACTATTGTTTCTCCCGATTTGACGACCTGATCGGACGCAACCGGATTGAAAAAATCAAAACCGTGGGCGACGCCTACATCTGTGCAAGCGGCCTCTCCGACCGCAACGAACGCCCCGCCGATATGATCCGGGCAGCCTTGCAAATCCAGGATTTTTTAAAAAAATTAAAAGAAAAACGGATAGCAGAAGGGCGGCCTTTCTTTGAAGCCCGCATCGGTGTCCACTTCGGCCCCGTCGTGGCCGGGGTGGTTGGCACCAAAAAATTTGCCTACGACATCTGGGGCGATACGGTGAATACGGCCGCCCGGCTGGAAGAAGCCTGCGAAGCAGGTCGCATCAACGTGAGCGGTACAACCCGGGAAGCGGCGCCGGATGAATTCCAGTGGGAGTACCGGGGCAAGATTGCGGCTAAAAATAAAGGGGAAATGGAAATGTATTATGTGAACACAATCAGGGGTGAGGAATGAGGGGATGAGGAATGACCGAGCGTGATGTCGGTCTCGGTCATTCCTCATTCCTCATCCCTCATTCCTCGTCCCTCATTCCTAATTCCTGATCCGGCTTTGGAGCAGGTTCTTCTTTCATGTTTTTGAGCACATAAAACAGGCAGCCCAATATAAAAGCCGCCAGCAACAAAATATTGCGAACCGGAAAAGGCTCGCGGGCCTGACGTTGAAACATAATTGTGAGTGGTGAGTGGTGAATCGTGAGTGGTGAGTTGTAAATGGTTTGAACGTGCGGGATCGTAAGACATGCGCACGGGGAAATGGTCATATTGTGAGTTGTGAGTTGACGATAAGGGAAAAAGCAGGCTACTATTTTCATAAATCCCAGCCTGAAACACCCCTGATAACCAATAACTAATAACGGATGACTACATTATATCTGGCGTAGCAAAAAACGGCGCACCAGATTAAGGGCGTAGGTACCGGTGAGCTGGATATTTTTCAGCCGGTCGCGCCCAAAAATATACTTGACGGCAACCGTCCGGCTGCGGTCGCTGACGGCCATCCAGACTGTGCCGACCGGCTTGTCGGGTGTGCCGCCGTCTGGCCCGGCAATGCCGGAAATGGCCAGCGAAACATCCACCTGCAGGGCGTCGAGTGCGCCGCGCGCCATTTCGCGGACGGTTTCTTCGCTGACGGCCCCGAAGCGCAACAAGGTATCGGGATGAACCCCGAGTAGTTTTTCTTTCATTCCATAAGAATAGGTTACCAATGTGCCCGGGAAATAATGGGACGATCCCGGCACGGTCGTAATCAGGTGGGCCACATAACCGCCAGTGCAGCTCTCGGCGGTTCCGAATTGTTTGCCTTGCGCCAGCAGGATTTTACCCACTACTGCCTGCAGGGTGTCGTTTTCTTCCCCAAAAATCAAATCGGGGATGAGGGCCTGCAATTCGGCCTTTTTTGACTCTACCTGTGCATTTAGCCGGGCTTCGGCATCGGGTTTTACTTCTCCTTTCCAGGTTCCGGAGAGCCGCAAGCGCACCTGTCCGAGCGCAGGGAGGTATGCCAGTTTGATATTCGAAGGCAAAGTGTCTTCAAAGGCCTCGATGCGCCGGGCAATATTGCTTTCTCCTTCGCCGGCTGTCAGCAGCGTGCGGTGTACGATCGGGCTGGACTGAAACCGGGCCTGCAGGCGTGGCAACACCTCGTTGCTCATCAGGTATTCCATTTCGAAGGGGACGCCGGGCAGGGAAATGAAAATTTTACCGGTGCGTTCAAACCACATGCCTGGCGCCGAACCTACTTTGTTGGGCAGGATAGTGGCTTTGACGGGCAGGGTAGCCTGGTCGCGCATGGCGGGTGGCGCCGACTTGCCGACTTTCTGAAAATAACTTTCGATGCGCTCAAAGGTTTCAGGATGAAAAGCCATGTCCGAATCGAACAGCCCAGCCAGTGTTTTTTTGGTAACATCGTCTTTAGTGGGGCCAAGTCCGCCGGTCATAATAATCACGTCGGCTTTGAGGGCTGCGTGTTCTATACCATCCAGAATGTCCTGCCGGGTATCGGCGACGCTGCTTTTGCCGATTACCGCCATGCCGTGCAGGTTGAGTTGTCGGCTCATCCAGGGAGAATTGGTATCAACAATTTGGCCGATCAGTATTTCATCGCCAATAGTAAGAAGGTGGGTCTGCATATTTTTGTATTTTTGCCTGCCATGATCGCTACCATGCACTACGACGAATTCGGTTTTTTAGAAGAAGAAGAGCAACCTGTTGCCGAAGCAGTGGAAGCTGCTCCACTTGAGCCGCATGTGCCTATGCGTCAGCAGTTCCCTCCGGCAGGTTCCGATTACCTCGGCGGCCACAGCAACGGCTGGGAATATCGCAGTATTTTCGGTGGATCAAAGTTGGCTTACACGTATGAAATGGTCAAACAGTTTTTGCAGGAGGAAGGTTACGGCGATGTGCCCATACCTGCCACCGCAGATGAATTGAAACTTTTCCGGCGTCCCCGTCAATCCCAGTTGCAACTTTTTGCCGAACGCGGGTATATCCACAATCCGGTAAAAATTCTTTTTTCCAACGAACGTGGGCAGCGCAACAACCTCATTCTCTGTATTTACAATGAGCAGGCGCCCGATCATTTGTTGCGTTTTCACGGTGTCCTCCATCCGGAGCTGACAAAATGATAGTTTTCCTTTCCTTTGCCCCAAACTTTGTTCGATGTCCTGGAAAAAATCCCTGCCATTCTTTGCCTGGCAATCCGTTCGCTACGCTCAAAACTGGGCGCATTTCAAACAAATCTGGTCCTTTTACGGGCAGTGGTCAGCCTCATTCAGGCAGGGCCGAAACTCGGTGTCCGATGAATGGGCCTGGATCACATTTCCTGCCCGGGCATATCTGGAACAACATCTTCGCCCCGATTTTCGGGTGTTCGAATTTGGCGGTGGCGGCTCTACCTTGTTTTTTTGCAAAAAAGTAGCAGAAGTCATCACCGTTGAAGACAATGCAGCATGGTTTGAAATACTCACCGGCATCGTTCAAAGTAAAAACTACCAACACTGGCAGGGTTTTTTTGTAGCGCCCGAACCTGTTACGGATGGCCCGGCCCGTTCGCATGAAAACCCCGCAGATTTTAAAAGCGGCTCGCCGATGCTGGGAAACCTGAGTTTCGAGCGGTACGCCCGTACCATCGATCCGTTCCCGGAAGCCTGTTTTGACCTGATCCTGGTGGATGGTCGCGCCCGGCCTTCCTGCATCCAGCAGGCATTGCCCCATTTAAAAACGGGCGGATTGCTGGTGATCGACAACACCGAACGACCCTACTACCTGGCTCCATTTTCAGCGCTTTTTGCCGACCAGTTCAGTACAGAACTGCATCTGCAGGCGCCGGTGCCATATACGCCGGATTTTACAAGGACGACGATTTTGAAAAAACGAAGATAAAGGTTGATGAGGTTGA
>JAYSZC010000166.1:0-2142 GCA_043738235.1 Lewinellaceae bacterium
CGCAAAACGAACGGGTTTGGAACGGTTGAACAGGCGGATATCTTCTCCCACAGAATGTGACATGACCACAAAATCATCGCAGGCGCCCACGAAATAACGGGCAAACATCCGGTCGCCGAATCGTTTTTCATGCGGAATAATATTGTCCACCAATCCGGTGATTTTCAATGATTTACCTGAAAAAAAACGGGCAATACGCAACACTGTTCCCAGACAAGGCCCCATAAAAGGCAACCAGAACCGCACGATAACCTGATCGGGTTTTTCCAGGGCGATACTTCTTCCGACCAACAGCCAGTTCAAAGGGTTGACGGCATTCAGGCGGGTTTTGATGCGCAAATCTGCCGGCGCCGGATCATCTGTAAACTGTGTTTTCCCCGGAAACAAAAAGGCCGGATATTGCAGGGAAAAGGAATATACCAGCACTTCGTGGCCCATTGCGAGCAGCCCCTGCGCCAGTCGTTCGGAGGAAGCCGCAATGCCGCCCCGCAATGGGTGCGCAGGAGAAACCAGCACTATTTTTTTTACAAAATTGGACACAACAGGAAATTGAATGCACAAAGGTAGCAGCCGCAGCGGGAAATTGGGTAGGTCGATAGTTATCAGTTATCGGTTATCAGTTATCGGTGTGAAAACGCTTGGCATTGGTAAAATGGAACGGATGAGACGAACTGTGGATTTAACAAGGATATTTACCTGAAAATCCGTGTTCCATTTATTTTATAAAACTTGACATTGGTTAAGGGAATTGAAACGCTTATTCTTGCACCATCTACTGCCTGATAACTGATAACAAATAACTGATAACTGAAATGGAGTCACTCAGTCACATACTCAACCACCTCGGCGAAGAGCGCGAACAATATTTTAATGCCATCGCTCCGCCGGTCATCCAGAGCAGCAATTTCGCTTTTCCCGATCTGGACAGTTTCAGGGCATCCTTTGCCGATGAATTACACAAGCACGTGTACACAAGGGGCAATAACCCGACCGTGGAAATACTGCGCAAAAAACTCGCCGCCCTGGAAGGAACGGAGGATGCGCTGGTGTTTTCCAGCGGCGCTGCGGCCATTGCGGCGGCTGTGATCGGCAATGTGCAGGCGGGCGACCATATTGTATGCCAGCAAATGCCGTATTCCTGGACTTCGGCGCTGTTGCGCAAATTCCTGAAACGTTTTGGTGTGGAACATACTTTTGTGGACGGCACGGATATGGAGACCATCAGGACTGCTATCCGGCCCAATACACGGGTGCTGTACTTAGAAAGCCCTAATACGATGACCTACGAATGCCAGGACCTGGCGGCCTGCGCCGAATTGGCAAAAGCGAATGACATCGTTACGATGATCGACAATTCTTACAGTTCGCCCATTTATCAGAATCCGGCGGCATTCGGTATCGACATCGTGCTGCATTCGGGCACCAAATACCTCAACGGCCATTCGGACGTCGTGGTGGGCGTGCTGTGCGGTTCGCGGGACATGGTGCAAAAAATTTTCCAGTCCGAATTGATGACCCTTGGTGCAGTGCTGAGTCCGCACGATGCGGCGTTGGTAATCCGGGGGCTGCGAACACTTCCCTTGCGTGTACAACGCAGCGACGCCGGCGCGCAGGCACTCCTTGCAAAATTGGAAGGCCATCCGAAAGTGTCGCGTATCTGGTATCCTTTTCATCCCGGTTTTCCACAATTAGAACTTGCCAAAAAGCAGATGCGCGGTTGCGGCGGCTTGTTCTCCGTCCAGTTTGAAACGGATTCGATGGAAAAAATGGAGGCGTTTATCCATCGCCTGCGCCGTTTTGCTATGGCAGTCAGCTGGGGTGGACACGAGTCGCTCATCACACCGACCATCGGATTTTACAATATACCGGGTAGGCCCCATCCGCCGACGCCCTGGAATTTTGTGCGTTTTTATATCGGTCTGGAAGACCCGGAGTGGCTTTGGGAGGATTTGGAGCAGGCGATGGAGGTGCTTTAGATCGTTTTTTTGACAAAACAGCAAACGGATTTTTGGATTAAAGGGAACACGGATTTAATGGATGAGACACGGATTTTTAAACTCATAATTTTTTTAAAATCCGTGTCTCATCCATTAAATCCGTGTGCCTTTTATGATGTTTCATTTAATCAGATCGTCTAACTTT
>JAYSZC010000167.1:0-2141 GCA_043738235.1 Lewinellaceae bacterium
TTCACCTTTAACTTTTTTAAACATGAAAAACTTGTTAGTATTGTTCGTTCTGCTTTCCGGCTTCGTCCTGAACCAACTCCAGGCTCAAACACCCGGTGCTTGTGCGCCCTGCCCGCCGGGTTGCTGCAAAGCCACCTGTTTGCCCGACGGATCCTGCAAAGTAACCGATGCAAACGGCGCAACTACTATTTGTACGCCGGCACAAATGAAAGCCTGTGCGCAAACTGCTGCGGCCTGTACGCCATCTCCTGCCTGCAAAGCGTCGAATGCCTCCGAAGCAGGTGTTACGACTCCACAGCCGAACACAGACAAACTGGCTGCCACTTCCAAATTGGTTGCCACCCGCCAGGAAAAATAGTTGGGTGTAGGTGTTTCGAAGCGGTAGCACGGTCTTCAGGCCGGCGGGAAGAGGGCATTTATGCCCGTGCATAAAACACTATTGAATCAATCGGCCATAAATGGCCTCTTCCCGACGGCCTGAAGACCGTGCTACCGCTTATGATACATTTTCAAGAAGTTAGCAATTGAATACCAGGGCGATTCCGCCGTCTGCTGCATAGCGGTCGTCTGGAATCGCCCTTTTTTTATCAGACTTGTTGCCCATTGCAAATGGTTTTGAACACATATTTATTTCAAACTACCTTTGCCCTTTACTTAATAAGTTAGGTGTGCGAAATTAGTTTAGACTAAATTCTTTGCAAATGCTTGATTATCAACACTGATAACCAATAACTAATAACAGATAACTTCTTACCGACACGTGGACATAAAAAAAATACCCGCGCCCTGTTTTGTGCTCGACGAAGCCCGGCTGCGTCAGAATTTAGCCCTCATCCAAAGGGTACAACAAGAAGCCGGCGTTCAGATCATTCTGGCCTTCAAGGGATTTGCCATGTGGAGCGTTTTCCCGGTCATCCGCGAATACGTGCAGGGCGCAACCGCCTCATCGCTCCACGAAGCGCGGCTTTGTTTTGAAGAAATGAAAACCAAAGCGCATACCTACGCGGTGGCTTATACGCCCCGTGAATTTGGAAAAATATTGGGCTATTCCAGCCATGTTACCTTCAATTCCATCGGCCAATACCGCCGTTTCCGCAAAAAACTGGAAGCGTATCCCGAACCAGTCAGTCCCGGCATCCGGGTCAATCCGGGCTGGTCGCCGGTCGGCACGGCGCTGTACAATCCCGCTTCACCCGGCTCCCGGCTAGGCGAACCGCCCGAAAACTTTAAAGGAAAACTCCCCGAGGGCATTGAAGGGCTGCATTTTCATACCTTGTGTGAAAGTACGAGTTACGATCTTGAAACAACGCTGGAGCACTTCGAGCGGCAATTCGGCGCTTTCCTGCCCCACGTCAAGTGGGTCAACTTCGGCGGCGGCCACCTGATGACCAAAAAAGGTTACGATGTGGAACACCTGATCCGGGTGTTGAAAGCATTCAAAAAGTGGCACCCGCACTTGCATGTCCTGCTCGAACCGGGCAGCGCTTTTGCCTGGGACACCGGTGTACTGGTGGCGACCGTACTCGATATCGTTTCCAATAAAAAGGTAAAAACAGCGATCTTAGACGTTTCTTTCACGGCGCACATGCCCGATACGCTGGAAATGCCCTACCGCCCCCGCATTCAGGGCGCTTCTGAAGAAACCGTGCCGGGACAAACGCAATACAGGCTGGGCGGGGTAAGTTGCCTGAGCGGCGACTTCCTGGAGGCTTATTCTTTTGAAAAACCGTTGAAAATCGGGCAAAAAATCGTGTTTGAAGACATGATCCATTATACGATGGTCAAAACCAGCACCTTCAACGGCGTAACACATCCCTCTATCGCCATCTGGCGTACAGATGGGACATTGGATGTGGTGCGCCGTTTTGGATACAACGACTACAAACGCCGTTTGTCCTGAATGCAAGATTACCGCGTAAATATGTAGTACATCAGCACCATCAGCAGCAAAGTAGCCACCGCTACCGCTGTCAGGAACTTGCGTCTTTCTTCTGCATCTTTGGCAGCAGAACGTTGTGGTTTGCTTGTTTTATGCTTGGTAGACATTTTGATGAATGATGAATGATGAATGATGAATGATGAATGATGAATGATGAATGATGAATGATGAATGATGAATGATGAATGATGAATGATGAATG
>JAYSZC010000168.1:0-5255 GCA_043738235.1 Lewinellaceae bacterium
ATTTGATCTGGGCGCCGGTAGCTACCGCAGGAGAAGTCCAGTTAAAACTCCAGGATACGGGGTTGCCTCCAAAATTTTTTGTGCCCCTGTGGTCGAGGTATTCTCGCCCACCGGAAAATTCCGTACCGGTTTGAGTATTTGCAGCAGCCAGGTTACCGGCATTGAGTTCGCCTCCGTCCACAGCCACCAATTGGAAGCCTGCCCTGACAGAACTGCCCGCCGTAGGCGTAATGGTGAGCATCAGGGGGTAAACTGTATTAGGCTCTACAACACCCGGCATACCGGTTACCGCTACGGTGCCGTTAAAACCATTCTCATTATTGCCGGTATGGCAACTGCTACAGTCTTCGTCAAAAGGAGCGCCGGTGTTTCCGTTGGTCGGATTACTAATCTGGGCCAACCAGACCAATGCAGACAGCAAAATTCCTGATATTTGTAAAAAGCGGGTGTTGCGGATTGTTTTCATAGAAAATGGATATTTTGAAAGACAAAGAACATTACGAGCTCAAATGTATACTTGTCGTTCTATAATCAAGTGACAGCGGCTTTTTGATTTGTGCTCAATTATAGCCAATTGAATGATAAATCGCTTCGCAACGGGAATTGGAGCGCTTTGGGGTAGGGCACCTCGTTTAGAAAACTCTATAGACTTCGACGACCTCGAAGCCGCCGGCATCACCTCCCCCGAAATGGCCAAAGCCCGCGCATGGCTACGGAAGTGAAAAACAATAAAACCAATGTATCTTTGTTGTAGAAAATCACGGATAAAAAACATAATACAATGTCAGAATTGCTTGTCAAACTGCCGGAAGACCAATTGCCATTTTTCCTGGCGCTCCTTGAAAGGCTTCAGTTTGTCGAAATCGAACAGATTAACGGGCAAAAAATATCCAAAGAGCAGTTTTTGCAAGAATTTGAAAAGTCCTTACAGGATGCAAAACTGCACTTATCCGGGAAAGTAAAATTGCCTAAAATCGAAGCAGTACTCGATGAACTTTGAAATAGTTGCTACACCATTTTTTATTCGTGAACTGAAAAGGCTTGCCAAGCGCTACCCTGCTATTCGGACGGAAAAACGCTTTCATCAGATGTCAAGTTAAAAGCACAAAACGCGAATTTTTTGGATCAACCATAAAAATTCACGAATTTTGGCCGGAAATCATATATTTATGATCAAGCGGCTCTATTTAACCCGGTTACAGGAAGAACTTACGCAGACCCGAAAGGTCATCGTGCTATATGGTGCAAGGCAGGTAGGTAAAACCACGCTCGTACGCGAGGTGTTGAGTACTTTTACTGGTAAAGTCCTCGAAATCAATGCAGACCTTCAACAATATGCAGATGTATTGTCGAGCCGCAATTTAGATAAATTGAAAGGTTTGGTACAGGATTACGACCTGCTTTTTATTGATGAAGCCCAGCGTGTTCCGGATATCGGAATTAACCTGAAGATTCTGCGCGATAATCTGCCCGAGCTCCGAATCATCGTCACCGGTTCTTCATCGCTTGATTTAGCTAACCGCATCAAGGAACCACTCACCGGACGCACCTGGACGTACACACTCTACCCCATATCCGTCGGCGAATGGATGCAGCACACAAATGCCAACGCTTTTGAGGTCACCGCCAAACTGGATGAATGGATGCGTTACGGCATGTACCCGGAGGTATTTCAAATAGGGAATCACTCCCGGAAAGAGCAATATTTGCAGGAAATCAGTCAATCCTACCTCTATAAGGATCTGTTGATGCTGACCAATATCAAATACCCTGAAAAACTCCGGCAACTGCTCCGGTTGTTAGCCTATCAAATAGGCAATCAGGTGTCTATCAATGAATTATCCAATACACTTCAAATCAACCGGGAAGCAGTACTGAACTACATTGATCTGCTGGAAAAATCATTTGTGATTTTTACATTGGGCGGACTGAGCCGCAATCTGCGCAAAGAAGTATCCAGCATGAACAAAATATATTTCTATGACCTTGGCATTCGCAATGCTTTGATAGAAAACTTCAACCCCCTGGAGGCTCGGCAAGACGTTGGCCAGTTGTGGGAAAACTTCCTGCTCGTCGAGCGCATGAAACACATGGCATATACTTCAAAATCGGCCAATCGTTATTTTTGGCGCACATATACGGGTGCAGAGTTGGATTATGTGGAAGAAAGCAGTGGTCAATTTCGTGGTTATGAATTCAAGTGGGGTGAGAAAACAGCCCATGCGCCGGTATCGTGGAAAGAAACGTATCCCGACGCTACCTTCCACTACATCAACCGAAATAATTTCCTTCCCTTCCTGACTACATAAGTAAAAGAGCAAAATTCCAAAAAAACCTTGTGCGGATATTGAGGTTACATAGTGAAGTATTAATTAAAAAATTTACAATGTGCAATGTTCAATTACTAATGTACAAGTAGCACTTAACAGCTCACCCTATGCACTCCACTTCCGGTTCTGAAGAAGCCTTGTTTTATTTGTTTCTGGCAGCCGCTTTCGGTTCTTTTCTGGGAAACCTCAAATTTCGGGGCAACAGCCTGGGCGTGGCAACCGTGTTGTTTGTAGGCCTCGCCATCGGCGCCGCCCGCCCGGAAGTAAAAATCCCGGATGTCATTAAACTGTTGGGCCTGGCCATTTTTGTATACAGCATCGGAATGAGTTCCGGGCCGGCTTTTTTCCGTTCGATGAAAAGCCGCGGGGCTGCCAACATAATTCTGGCGGTACTCTCGCTTAGCATGCTCAGCGTCTTTGTGGCACTGTCTGCCATCTTTTTTGGTTTCGACTCCTCTGCAGCAGCAGGACTGCTGGCCGGCATCACCACCAATACGCCCGCGCTGGCGGGTCTGCTCGATGCCATTCAGGCGCGTGGCGGCCCCAATGTCGAGGCGATGTCGAACAGCGCCGTCGTGGGTTATTCCATTTCCTATCCGATGGGGATCATCGGCCTGATGGTCGCCGTCGCCCTCACGCGCCGGCTGCTGCGCGTGGACTATGCCGCCGAAACACAGGCGCTGGGCAGCGAATTTCCCAGCGGGCAGCCCATTGTAAACCATACGATACAGATCAATCAGCCGGAGGTGGTGGGCATCAGTTTGCGGGAATTTACCAAAAAACACGGCAGCAACGTCATTTTTGGCCGCCTTCGCCATGGCGATAAAAACAGCCTCTGCCACTACGATATGGTGTTCCAGTCGAACGACCTGGTATCCATCACCGGTGAAGTGCCGGAAGTAGAACGTATCAGCGCCCTGCTCGGACAAACCCTGGAACATGACTTGTCCGAAGACCGTTCGGTATTTGCCATGCGCCGTATCGTCGTATCCAATCCAAAAGTGGCGGGCAAAACGGTTGCTTCGCTGAACCTCTCGGAGCAATACCCGCTGGTGCTCACAAGGCTGCGGCGCGGCGATATTGACTCGCTCATTCATCCAGGCACCGTACTGGAACTCGGCGACCGCATCCGGGTACTGGCGCGGGAAGAAGACCTGAAAAACCTGGAAAAGGTGTTTGGCGATTCTTATGAACACCTCAGCCATATCGACTTATTGTCTTTCGGCCTCGGAATGGGCCTCGGTATTTTGCTGGGTTCCATCGAAATAACTTTGCCGGGCGGTATTCTGTTCAGCCTGGGTTTTGCCGGAGGGCCGCTGGTGGCCGGGCTGCTGCTGTCGTATCTCCGCCGCTCCGGCCCGATCTTGTGGTCGCTACCATATTCCGCCAACCTCACCTTGCGGCAAATCGGGTTGATGCTCTTGCTGGCGACCATCGGCATCAATTCAGGCGCTACTTTCCTGTCAACCATGCTAAGTCCCGCCGGCCCGCTCATGTTGCTCTCCGGAGCCATTGTCAGCATCCTAGGCGGCGTTGCTATCCTGCTGATCGGTTATAAATTATTAAAAATCCCCTTTGCGCTTTTATCCGGCATGATCAGTCATCATCCGGCCAACCTGGATTTTGCCAATAACCTGTCACAGAATAAAATACCCACCTACGGCTACGCGCTGGTTTATCCCCTGTTGCTGATCGGAAAAATTGTGTTTGTGCAAATGCTCTGGCAGTTCCTGCCGCTACTGACGACGGGGTATTGATTGGTTGATTCTTCGGAACGATCTACTTTTGCCTGAACAAACAAAAACACATGGAGCCACTTAAAAACATGTTTTCCCGGGGACTGATCGAACCTTTTGCACAAGACATAAAAACTGTTGCACAAGACTTCCCGGTAGCGCCCTTTTTATCCTTAGTCTTCGATGCGCAATGGGAATCGCTCGAATTGAAACAGCGCGTACGGCATATCAGCCTGTGTTTGCGCAAGGTATTGCCGCCCGATTACCGGGAAGCCTTGCGGGCCTTGACGGCTGTTACGGAGCGTTATATCGCCCGATCGGGTGAAAAAATGACTTTTGAATATACTTTTTTGCCGGATTTTATAGAAATACACGGCCCCGACGACCCGGATGCTTCCATTCCCGCATTGGCAGTAATGACCCGCTGGAGCAGCGCCGAATTCGCAGTGCGGCCATTTCTGTTGCGATACCCGGAACGGATGTACGCTCAAATGCTGGAGTGGTCGCGGCATTCCAGCCCGCTGGTCAGGCGATTGAGCAGCGAGGGTATCCGTCCGCGACTGCCCTGGGGCATGGGAATTCCTGCCCTGAAACGCGACCCCTCTCCCATTTTATCCATCCTCGAAAACCTCAAGCAGGACCCCGCAGAAACGGTGCGCCGTTCTGTCGCCAATAACCTGAATGATATTTCCAAAGAACATCCTGCTCTGGTGCTGGATATAGTAGGCCGTTGGCTGGGGCAGTCGCCCGAAACGGACTGGATCGTACGCCATGCGTGTCGCGGGTTATTGAAAAAAGGCAACTCGGAAGCGCTGGCGCATTTCGGTTTCCAAAGCGGTGTCGAGGGGATCGACATCCGCCATTTCCGGCACGATGCCTCGGTACCCATCGGTGGCAGGCTCCATTTTTCCTTTCAAATTGCCAACACGCTTTCGCATCCTGTGGCGCTTCGCCTCGAATACGGAATCGATTACCAGACTTTATCCGGTAAAACCTCCGTTAAAATATTCAAAATCAAGGAGTTCACACTTGCCGCAGGGCAAACGGAAGATATTTCAAAATACCAGCGTTTTCAGGATTTTACGACCCGCAAACACTTTGCCGGGGAACATACCCTGCGCATTGTTGTGAATGGTAAACCGATGGCGGAAGGGAGTTTAGAGGTGAGAGGTGAGAGGTGAGAAGTGAG
>JAYSZC010000169.1:0-5251 GCA_043738235.1 Lewinellaceae bacterium
TTCCATTTATTAAAAATCTCCCTGGATATCCACTCAACGACTCGATTTTGTCAAAAGAACTTGCAAACGAACCCATTGGCGAAGAAAAACTGGTAGAAAAAGCCCTTCGCCCCAAATTGCTGGACGAATTCAACGGACAGCAAAAGATCGTTGACAACCTGCAAGTATTTATACAGGCTGCCAAACAACGTGGCGAAGCGCTCGACCACGTGTTGCTGCACGGCCCGCCGGGACTGGGCAAAACCACCTTGTCGCATATTGTAGCCAATGAACTCGGTGCTTCCATGAAAATGACCTCCGGCCCCGTGTTGGAGAAAGCGGGCGATCTGGCCGGATTGCTCACCAACCTGGAACCCGGCGATGTGTTGTTTATCGATGAAATTCACCGCCTGAATACTGTAGTGGAAGAATATCTGTATTCGGCTATGGAAGATTATCGCATCGACATTATGATCGATTCGGGGCCGAATGCCCGCAGTATTCAAATCACGCTGAATCCATTTACCCTGGTAGGCGCAACGACCCGAATGGGTTTGCTCACGGCGCCGTTGCGGGCGCGTTTCGGGATCAATTGCCACCTCGATTATTACGACGTGCCTACACTGGTAGGAATCATTCACCGTTCGGCTGAAATCCTGAATATCCCGGTCAGTGAAGACGGCGCCACTGAAATTGCCCGCCGCAGCCGCGGCACACCGCGTATTGCCAATGCGTTGCTGCGGCGTATCCGCGATTTTGCACAAATAAAAGGCACGGGAGAAGTCGACCAGGCTATTGCACGTTACGGCCTCTCGGCGCTCGATGTCGACGAAAGCGGGCTGGATGAAATGGATATTCGCATCCTGACCACCATTATTCATAAGTTTAAAGGAGGGCCGGTGGGGCTGACTACCGTCGGTACAGCCGTCGGCGAAGAAGCGGGTACGATTGAAGAAGTGCACGAACCGTTCCTGATTATGGAGGGTTTTTTGCAACGCACACCGCGCGGACGCATTGCTACGGAAAAAGCCTATAAGCACATCGGAGCAGTACCGCCGAAGCAGTTTGGAACGCTTTTTTAATCAGTAGTTATCCGTTATTAGTTATCGGTTATCAGTGTTGAAAATCAAGCATTTAGCATTTACATTGCTTTTTGCCATTTGCAATACTAAGGGTGTCTAACAAGACCCGGCCAAAAAAAGAGAGCCGAATTTTATTTTTTATCGAGTGCCAAACTTTCCAGGTTTTAAAAACCTGGAAAGTTTCCGGTAACGAAAACGAAATAAAAATTTGCACCATTCTAACTCTTCTCCTTATAAGACACCCACTTTCATTTTCCGCACCATTTCCCACACAACAATGCCCGCGGCAACCGCCACATTGAGCGAGTGTTTGGTGCCGAATTGCGGAATTTCAATCGTTCCGTCGCATAAAGCAAGCGCCGATTCCTCCACACCGTCCACTTCATTGCCCAGCACGAAGGCATATTTTTCTTTTACCTGCGGTTCAAAATCCTGCAACCATATTTTTTGAGTGGTTTGTTCGATGGCATATACCCGGTAACCTTCTTTCAGGAGCGCCCTTACAGCCGAAACTGTTTCAGGGAAATACATCCACTCCACCGATTCGGTGCTACCCAGTGCAGTTTTCAGGATTTCGCGGTGCGGCGGTTGTGCGGTGATGCCACATAGCACTAATTTTTCGAGTAAAAATGCATCCGCCGTGCGAAAAACGGAGCCTGTGTTCAGGCCGGACCGCACATTGTCGAGCACTAATACCAAGGGCATTTTATGTTGTTGTCTGAAGTCGTCGACGGAAAGTCGCTGCAGCGCATCCATGCTCAATTTTTCCATGCCGCAAAAGTAAGTATCCTTTTACCTTTGCAGCATGGATGCGACATTACAAAACACCAAACTGGGTCTGAAATTACCCACCGACCCGCGCTGGGTGAATTTAGCGGAAATAGACCTGGCTGAAATCCTGACCGACCACGCCTACTGCGAACAAAAAGCCGCCACTGCCTGTATTTCCCTGATACAGGCTTATCCTGAAAAAGAAAAGATGGTGGAAGAACTGGCGCCCATTGTAACGGAAGAATGGGGTCATTTTCGCATGGTGCTGGCGGAATTAAAAAAACGCGATTTGCGCCTGGGCCGCCAGCGCAAAGACGAGTATGTCAATGCTTTACAGGCTTTTAAAAAAGCCGGAGGCTCCCGCGAAGATGCCCTGCTCGAACGCCTGCTGGTATTTGCCTTGATCGAGGCCCGCAGTTGCGAGCGTTTCCGGCTGCTTTCGCTCTATTGTGCCGATCCGGCGCTCCGTGGCTGGTACCACAAATTTATGGTGGCCGAAGCGAGCCATTACCGGCTTTTCCTCGATCTGGCTGAATTGTATTTTGACAAGGAACGCGTGTGGGCACGCTGGCAGGAATATCTGCAGTTTGAAGCAGGCATCATGCAAGGCCTTACGCCCAGGGGAGACAGGATCCACTGATTTTTAGTTATCGGTTATCAGTTATCTGTTATCAGGGCTGTAACATTTGGCTTAAGTATATGATAAAGCCAAATGTTACAGCCCTGATAACAGATAACTGATAACCGATAACTAAAAATCATTTCATCTTATTCAGTTTTCCGTCTTCCCCATACATCTCTTTGGACATTTTATTGTAAGCCATAGCGGCTTCTTCTGCGGAATCGAACATGCCGAGATGTACAGGCCGGCCATGTACAGAAATAACGGCCCGGTACCGGTTATGTTCCTGGTAGACGCCGGTGAAACCCGTTTTACTGCTGGTTTTGCGCTGGCGGCTGGCAACGGCTCTGGAGCGATACACCAGGTTTTCGACCCGGCAATCCAACTTGTCTCCGTTTTTAGCGCCGACCAAGGATTTGCCGGCTCCTTTTTGATCGCTCAAAAACTTTTCAGCAATGATCTTGTGCAGGTATATGGTTTCCGTCTTATAATCGCCATCTGCTTTGCGCCAGGTCTTTTGAAAAACCGCGCAACCGCTGGAATGTTTACGGAGGTTTTGCAGGAAATCGATTTTTGTGAGGTAAGGGTCTGCGATGATCCATTCATAGGTAGGGCTGTCTAACAGCACCGTATCATCGGCATTTTTTAGTTTTATTTTGTAGACCACAGGATAATGTTTTTCAAGTTCTTGGATATGCAAAAGACACCTTGGCGTGTACTTTTGCCATGGAATTCAGTTGGATTAACAATAAAAGCACTAAAAATACTGGCAGGAAAAGGGCTGTCAATCGTTGCGAAGAAATGTAGCAGGCACAACTTTGAGCGGGCGGAGCAGCCTGGAGGAAAAGGGAGAATATCCCGAAGCCATGTCGGAAAGAAGAACGTTTTCATGTGCAATGAGGATTGCTTTCAGCAGCGAAATTCGCCATTCCTTCCTACATTTCAAAATATTCATACCCTTGAAATTCAAAGCATTAACATCTATTTTTAAGTTTTCATACTAAAACCTGCTTTTACAACGTGCAACAAAACATATACGGAGGTTTTTTACACCTTAGAAAGATGATGCCCGAAGAAGTTTTCTGCTTACCCTTTGAAGAAATATTAGGGTATTTGGAAGTCTTATACGGCACCCGGCTTTACCAGGCATTTGATTATAACCAGTCTGTTGACAGCCCTACGGCGCAATTGCAGGGCACAACATGGCTCCGATCGGCCAATACCGTTGGTGTCAATGTGCGGACAATTCAGCATTTCTGGAATATTGTTCCGTATGCCATGACACTGCCCAATGCCTTCAACGCCATCCATATATTACCTGCCTGGGAGCCGGGCGTTGTTGCCAGTTTATACGGCCCTTCCAGCTGGAATATCAATCCGGAATTTTTCAGCCCCACCCTGCAATCCTTTTTTCCCGATCTGGACACGGTGGAAAAACAATTGAAAGTAGTAATCAATATCCTGCACCTGATGGAAAAATCAGTCGGGATGGATGTTGTGCCACACACGGATCGTTATTCCGAAATGGTACTGGCTAATCCTGCCTTTTTTGAATGGTTGCAGCGCGACGATCTCCGAATCCTGCAACAAGGAAATGAATTGTACCGCACCGTAGAAAGTATCATATACACGCATCTTTTAAACAAGAGTTCCGGGCAATCGTTGCCCGAACAGGAAACTTTTTTTCGACAACTTTCTGAAAACGAACGTATTAACATCCTGTTTGGAAGCAAATATGACTACGGCGGTCGGCTCCAACGGCGCAAACAACTGGTACAATTGCTCTATGAACAAGGTTATGAAACGGTGCCTGCTACCATGGGACCGCCCTACCGCGGCATTGAACCGGATCCCGGCCCGGAGGCCAAAGTAACGGATGAGGAAGGCCGTATCTGGCGCGATTACCGGATCACCCAACCGCAGGCCTTCTCCAGGGTGTTCGGCCCGCTTGCCCGCTACCGGCTGTACTGGTCGAAAGACGACAACCGCAACTGGGAATTAGACTTCGAGCGGCCCAATATCCCCGCCTGGGAATATGTAGCGCAACAATACAGGGCCATCAAAACGGAATTCGGTTTCGATTTTATGCGGGGCGACATGTCGCATGTGCAAATGCGGCCCGAGGGAGTGCCGCCGCAACCTGTTCCTTACTACGACCTGCTGGGCTTCGTCAAAGAAGAGGTGCTGCGCGACTATCCATCCTTCGGGTATTTTGCCGAAAGTTTCCTGGCGCCTCCCGGAGAAATGGCTTACGGCGACGAATGCGATCACCTGGAAGCATCGCTGGCCGATTCCACGCTCGGCGACCTGCAATCGGAACCCATGGGCACGGAAAAGTTTGTGCGGGATTTTGCGCAGTACCGCAAGTGGCTGGAAACCAGGAAGTTCGCCCCGAATTTTACGCTGATCACCGCCGACAAGGACGACCCGCGTTTTGATGCCTTTTACCTCGACGGCAATGAAATCCGGTATTTTATGGCGCTTTTCCTGACCGATATGCCTTCTTATATGGGTCTGGGATTTGAATGCCGCGACCCGCACCCTACCCCGGCACCCAATGAACATTACAGCAAACTCTACGTATTCCAGATGCCCGAGGGGCCGAAAGGCACAAAAGGGCCTTTTGTCTGGGGAAAGAACCGTACGTTGTATTATAAAATATCATGTCAGAAAATTCTGGCTGAGGAAATATTTTCTTTGATAAAAGACCAACCGGTTCAATGGTTATTGCCGCCTGACCCGAGCGGTGAACGGCGGGTAATCGCCTGGACGCAGGAGGTGCTGGTTTGACGGTCTG
>JAYSZC010000170.1:0-5232 GCA_043738235.1 Lewinellaceae bacterium
GAATGATGAACGATGAACGATGAATGATGAATGATGAATGATGAATATAATGCAATTAGTGGTTGAAAAAACAGGTTAAGTAATTGTAAACCAATACAATAAGTAATTTTAAACAATAGCATGGGCTTTAAAACATTCATCGTTCATCATTCATCGTTCATCATTCATCGTTCATCATTCATCGTTCATCGTTCATCATTCATCATTCATCATTCATCATTCATCATTCATTGTCCACTCGTAGGTGATCTCCGCCGTTTTATCCAGCATCCGCCCCACGCTACAATACTTGTCTACGGAAAGCCGGATGGCTTCTTCTACCCGGTCGGCGCGAAGATCGCCTTTCAGCACAAATCGAAGGTGAATTTTGGTAAACACGGCAGGCACCTGATCGATGGCGCGTTCGCCTTCTACTTCCACGCGAAGGTCTTCCAGGGGCTGGCGCATTTTTTTCAGAATAGCGACCACATCCATACTGCTGCAGGAAGCCAGGCTGACCAACAGCAGTTCCATCGGACGCATGCCCTGGCCTTCTCCGCCAATCTCGGGACTACCTTCTACGACGACCGTATTGCCCGCCGAATTGGCGCCTTCAAAACGAACCGCCTGATTCACTCTTTGCAGTGTAATTTTCATGGTATTTCATTATTTTGAAGCACAAAAGTAGGATAAACATCGGTAGATAAAACAAGTCAAATTATCGGAAAAACGCGGCAGTTGCTGTTTTGCCCCATTTTCACCCCTTTTTTGCCAGTTAAAAAACAGAACGAAATTTTGAAGGCGAGCAAAAAAATAGCGCATTAATTCTGCGATTTTATGTAAAAAAAAATAATTGATCTTATTTTAACAAGAATCAAAAAACTTATCTTTCGATTGTGATAGTTTCCAGAATATAAAATACTTTTGCAACAGTCCTACCAAATTAATTACCGGCCAATATTTAATTTCTCTCAACCAGAGACAACCTAGTGTCAAGCCTCGGGAGAGGCCGGAACAGGCGCGTTACACAGCGCCACACATCTGTAACGCAGGCATACTTACTACTTAAAAAACGACTTGTTTCGACCCCGTGTCCGGTGTCGGAGTGGACATGTCATGTGTTTGTCAACAACTTTTGTACAATAAAAATAATTTAACCTTCACCTTCACAATCAGCTTATTATGAAAAGAATTACACTCAAACAAGCTGCTCCTTTTACATTGCTATCGATCGTTGCGCTGGCATCGATTTTTGCTCCTACTTTGCCGATGTTTGTAGATGACGGCAGATACAGTGCGGCCGATATAGCATGGATTATTGTAGCAACCGCGCTTGTGTTTCTGATGACCCCCGGCCTCGCGTTTTTTTACGGCGGTATGGTACATCGCAAAAACGTTATCTCCACGATGATGAAAAGTGTGGTGGCTGCCGGAATAGTCAGCGTATTATGGGTTACTGTTGGATTTAGCCTTGCGTTCGGAGAAAGTATGGGCGGTTTTATCGGCAATCCTTTCACGTTCTGGTTTTTTAAAGATGTCAGTTCAGGGGCGCCCTGGAGTCTGGCGCCAACCATTCCACTTACACTTTTTGCGCTGTTCCAGTTGATGTTTGCCATTATTACCCCGGGGCTGGTCGTCGGCGCCGTAGCAGAACGGATTCGTTTCACCTCTTATATCCTGTTTACGGCATTGTTCAGCCTGTTTGTGTACGCGCCGCTGGCCCACTGGGCCTGGCACCCCGATGGATTCCTTTTTAAAATGGGTGTACTCGACTTTGCGGGTGGAACGGTGGTTCATATTTCTGCCGGTTGCGCCGCATTAGTAGGCGCTCTGGCGCTGAAACGCCGTATTGCGCACATGGAAAACAAGGAAATTCCACCTGCCAACGTACCTTATGTACTGATCGGTACCGGTTTGCTGTGGTTCGGCTGGTTCGGTTTTAATGCCGGTTCTGCCTTAGGCGCCAATGGTTTGGCCGTTTCCGCCTTCGCCACTACCAACACTGCCGCTGCCGCTGCCGGTTTGTCCTGGATGTTTTTTGATGTTTTGAAAGGCAAAAAACCTTCCGTTTTGGGCTTCTGTATCGGCGCAGTCGTGGGCCTGGTCGCCATCACGCCGGGCGCGGGTTTTGTAGGTATTCCACAAAGTATTTTTATAGGCATGGTAGCCGCTATCATTTCCAATGTTGCAGTATACTATAAATCCAAATCTACCCTGGACGATACGCTGGACGTATTTCCCTGCCACGGTATCGGCGGTATGGTCGGTATGTTGCTGACGGGTATTTTTGCGAGCAAAGCGATCAATGGCGCGGGTGCAGACGGCTTGTTCTACGGCAACTCCGAGTTTTTCTTTACCCAGGTAAAAGGACTCTTTATTGCTGTGGCTTACAGCACCGTTGTTTCCTTCCTGATCTTCAAACTTATTAACCTGATCGAACCGATGCGGGTGAGTTCAGCAGACGAAGAACTGGGTCTGGATGCTTCTCAGCACAATGAAAAATATGTACAGGGTACCCTGCTCGTGCCGCAGTCGAACGGCAAACTTACCGAAGTACTGGTAGAGGACTAAAAGTGAAGAATTGAAGGTTGAGTATTCGGGTATTTGATTGATACTTCATTCAATTTACTCGAATACTCTTAACCTTCGAATACGCCGCTTTTTTTATCCGTCGCTTAAAATATAAAAAGGCGCGGCTGTTACAAGTGCTTCTGGAACAAGCACTTAGCCGCACCAATTCATTTCACTATCCATAAAATGAACTGCAATGTTACAAAGAATCTTTGCAACAGGCATCGCTTTGTCGTGCCTTTTCGTTGCGCAAGCACAACAGTCCGCGCCTCAGGTTGATTCCACCATCGCTGCACCGGCTCCCAATCCTTTTACCTTCAGCGGCGCTGCCGACGCGTATTTTCGTTATAATTTAGGAGAAGATTACGCCAACAACCTGACCAGTTTCACCAACTCGCAAAACTCTTTTGAACTGGGTATGGTTACCGTCAAAGGCGAGCACACGAAAGGAAAAGTGGGCATGGTGGCCGATATTGGTTTTGGCAAACGCGCAGAAGAATTTTCCTATGCCGATGACAAAACCCGTTTTATTATCAAACAGTTGTACCTGTCGTATATGATTAAAAACAAGGTAAAACTGACCGCAGGCAGCTGGGCCACGCACGTTGGATACGAATTGGTCGACGCTTTTGGTAACCGCAATTACAGCATGTCCTACATGTTTTCTTACGGCCCGTTTTTCCACACCGGCTTAAAAGCGGAAACCTCCATTGGAAAAAGCGGCTTTATGCTGGGTATTGCGAATCCGACCGACCTGAAATCGGCTAATTTCAGCAGCAAATACATTATCGGGCAGTACAGTGTGGCATCTAAAAACGACAAGATCAAGGCTTATCTGAACTTCCAGGCCGGAAAACCCAATGAAACCACCAAGGTTTCGCAGGTCGACCTGGTGGTGACCGGCGCGATTTCCGACAAATTCAGCATCGGCGCCAACGGTACCCTGGCCGGCGTGAAAAGCAAACCGACTTCCGACGGCGATTATGGAGATGCCAGCACCTGGTACGGCGCTGCTCTTTATCTGAACCTCGATCCGGTTTCCTGGATGGGTCTTACCCTGCGTTCGGAATACTTTAGCGACGATGACCAGCTGAACGTATTCAGCACGGCAGCTGCAGGCGGCAATATTATCGCCACCACACTATCCGCTAATTTCAAGGTCGATAACCTCACGTTTATCCCGGAAATTCGTTTTGAAAAAGCATCGGAAGAACTCTATCTCGATTCTTCCGGTCTCGCAACGGATGCCAGCACCACTTTCCTGCTGGCTGCCGTGTATAAATTCTGATCTCAAAAGGTAACGTTACAACACGATTTTTCTATTTTCTCTGGTTGTTTTTCCATAATACATGTTTCATCCATCCCGGATTTTCCGACTGCGGAAAATTCGGGATTTTTGTTTCAACACGATAATTTTTTGTTAATTCACCAACGAAACCCTTGCATTCTCCTCGAATACCCTTTTGTTTGCAGTGCTTTACACCAGATTATTACCACATTTACGATTTTTACTTTTCCAAATTTTACAAAGGCGACTACGTCCTGCATTTTTGTTGAATTGAAAATGAAAAAAAATACTTCCATCGGGTCCTTTTTTGCTGCGACGCTCGTCGCCCAAAGGCATGGGGTTTTTTCCGTTCCTGCTTCAGGAGTGGTTTTAGGTAATACGCTTCCGTATCCATACAGGGTGCGACGATAAATTCCACGATTACACACGATCGTTGTGACAGGTAGTTTCGTCCGGTAGGGATGAGACTGTCATCTTTTCATTTTGGCGGTTTGCAACTTAAACGGTTCCAAACCAACCATTTTCGCACCTTTTTCCTATTTCAATAATGGAACAACAATTTTTCAAGGTCCTTGTGGCCGGGGCAGCGCACCTCGATTTGGCGCCCATGATATGTGAAGAGATGGCAGCATCCGCGCAGGCGCGTGGAACGGGTATCGCCCGGCGTTCGCCCGAGTACCTGCAGGAAAAAATGCTGGAAGGCAAAGCCGTGATCGCGTTCACCATGCAGGGCGAATGGGCCGGTTTTTGTTATATCGAAACCTGGAGCCACGGTCAATATGTAGCCAATTCAGGGCTGATTGTGTCTCCCAATTTCCGGAAAGGAGGTCTGGCCAGGATGATTAAACGGAAAATATTCGACCTGAGCCGCACGATGTATCCCGATGCCAAAATCTTCGGTCTCACCACCGGATTAGCGGTGATGAAAATCAACTCCGATCTGGGCTACGAACCGGTTACCTATTCCGAACTGACCGACGACGACGCCTTCTGGGCAGGCTGCAAAAGTTGTATCAATTTCGATATCCTGATGAGCAAAGAGCGCAAAAACTGTCTTTGCACGGCTATGTTGTACGACCCAGCCGAACAACTGCAAAGCATAACGCCTGCAACGGAAAAGCGGCAGATGGCGGTTGCAGGCCCTAAAGCGCCGACCCTGGTGTACTGGTTATCCGTTATCAGTTATTGGTTATCGGGTTTTCAGGCTAAATTGGTGAAAGAATGACTATGCCTTTTCCGGGTGTATTTCAAATTGTTGCCTGGCTTGACGCGATGCTTATTGACGGGAGTGTCTCATAAGACCCGGCCAAAAAGAGAGCGCCGAATTTTATTTTTATCGAGTGCTAAACTTTCCAGGTTTTAAAAACCTGGAAAGTTTCTGGTAGCGAAAACGA
>JAYSZC010000171.1:0-2130 GCA_043738235.1 Lewinellaceae bacterium
TGTAAAAAAGCCATTAAGAATCAACAATTTTGATGCGTTTGCCCTGGGTCGTAGCCCTTGAAAATGCCTTTTCAATCTCTGTCGATCTGCCAAACCTGAAACGGACTTCGCACTTCGGACTGATGACTGATGACTTTCAAGGTCTTTTTTCACACAAATATTTCCAATACCGGTGCGGGACGTGCTGCAGGTGCAGTTTCGTGTTTTTTCGTTCCACAATGTTTGTACTCGCAAAATACGTCTTCCAGAGTTGCGCGTATGCGGAAGGCGTGTTTTCCGATTCGGCAAGGGCCTCGGGAGAAGACTCCTGCACCAGATCCACTTTTTCCAAATCATAATAAAGGCCATACTGGCGCCGCACATCCCAGATAACCCAACGCTGGTCGGCGTAGCGGTTTTTGAAGTGATCGGCAATGAGCGGCAAAACGTTGTGATCCGGCTCGATAACGGCATGATAAAGGTTGTCCGGTAGGAGTCGAAACCGAACGAAGGCCTCCATACGGTGCTTTTCCCGACCGATCATTTTGGATACCTGGGCTACACGCAGGACGGCAGGATGACTAAAATCGCGGCTCACATCCCGCTCGGATGCCATAACGTACCGCACGTATTCGAGCATGTGGTCTTCCGACAGCGGTAACTCCGACAGGTAATTGTGGTAAAACTGCCGGACCGCCTCCGCGCCGGCCCTGGTTTTCAAACCGTTCCAGACCCGGGAGGCTTTTGAGGGGTCTGTCGCGACCAGGATCGTATCGCCGAACAGCGTATTTTCTCCTTCTTCCTTTTTCCGGATGCGCACGTCGTTCCGGCGATGGGCATAACACTCGAACACCGCCGTCAAAAAACCTTCAAAAGAACCGTCGTAATGCAGGATCGTCATAACGTGGTGGCAAACAAGGTATGTAAATCACCGGCGTTTATTTGCGGTGCAGCGACCGGCGGCGCTTCCTGAAACAAGGAAAGTTGGGGCGTCCAGACCGTCTGGTATTTGCTATGGGTCTGTTGCAGCAGGATTTTGCGCAGCTGCGCGCTATCGGCATGCGTATGCCGGAGCGCCGCGTTTTTTTCATGACAGACCAGAAAATAACGGGCGCGGGACAGGATGACGCCCATTTTTTTCAGGTGATCGAACGTGAGCAAGCGGAAACGCCGCGCTTCCACGATTTTGTCCACCGATTTATGGCCCATACCCGGCACCCGCAACAGCATTTCCCGGTCGGCCTTGTTCACGTCTACAGGAAAAAGGTGGAGGTTGCGCAGTGCCCAGCCCGCTTTCGGGTCCAGATCGAGGTCCAGGTGGCGGTGTCCCGCATCCAGAATTTCCTTTATGTCGAAACCGTAAACGCGGATCAGCCAGTCGGTCTGGTACAAGCGGTGCTCGCGCAGCATGGGCACCGGCGCGCCCAGTCCGGGCAACCTGCTGTCGTTGCTGATAGGTACGTAACCGGAATAATGCACGCGTTTCAGGCGGAATTGCCGGTACAGGGCATCAGCCGTCTGCATAATGTCCCAGTCGGATTCGCCCGTTGCGCCGATCACCATCTGGCTGCTCAGTCCGGCGGGAGAGAAAATGGGGGCGCTTTTGATCGTTTTGCGTTCTTCCTTGCCGGCCACAATGCCTGTACTGATATGCAGCATAGGTGTAGTCATGTCGACGCGTTTTTTTTCAGGCGCCAGTTTTTTCAAACCTTCATCTGTGGGAATCTCGATATTGACACTCAGCCGGTCGGCATACAGACCTGCTTCCCGGATCAGTTCCGCACTGGCGCCGGGAATGGTTTTCAGGTGGATATAACCGTTAAAACGGTGCTCCTGCCGCAGGGTCTTGGCCACCCGGATGAGGCGTTCCATGGTGTAATCGGCATTTTTAAAAATCCCGGAACTCAGGAACAGTCCTTCAATGTAGTTGCGCCGGTAGAAATTGATGGTCAGATCCACCACCTCTTCCACGGTAAAGGCCGCCCGCTGAATATCGTTGGTGCGCCGGGATACACAGTAGGCGCAATCGAAAATGCAATAATTGGTGAGCAGGATTTTCAGCAGCGACACGCAACGCCCGTCTTCGGTATAGGTGTGACAGATACCCATACCGGTCGTATTGCCCAGTTTTTTCTCTTTGTTATCTCTTTT
>JAYSZC010000172.1:0-2127 GCA_043738235.1 Lewinellaceae bacterium
TCATCCCTCATCCCTCATCCCTCATCCCTCATCCCTCATCCCTCATCCCTCATCCCTCATCCCTCATCCCTAAAAGAAAGGTATGGATCATAAACTAAGCATTCTTCAATCCAAACTCGCTGAATCTGCCCTGGGCGGCGGCCAGGCACGTATTGAAGCGCAGCACAAAAAAGGAAAACTCACGGCCAGAGAGAGGGTGCATTTTTTGCTCGATGAAGGTTCTTTTGAAGAAATCGGGGCATTGGTTACCCACCGTTGTACCGATTTCGGCATGAGCGATCAGCAGTTTTTGGGCGATGGGGTAGTGACGGGTTACGGCACGATTGGCGGTCGTATCGTCTATGTTTTTGCGCAGGATTTCACTGTTTTCGGTGGCTCCCTGTCAGAGACACATGCCGAAAAAATATGCAAAATCATGGATTTGGCCATCAAAAACGGCGCTCCTGTGATCGGTCTCAACGACTCCGGGGGCGCCAGGATACAAGAAGGCGTCAATTCCCTGGGCGGCTATGCCGATATTTTCTACCGGAATGTGCAGGCCAGCGGCGTAGTGCCTCAAATTTCAGCCATCCTCGGCCCCTGTGCGGGCGGCGCCGTGTACAGTCCGGCTATGACAGATTTCATTATGATGGTAGAGGGCAGTTCCTATATGTTTGTAACGGGGCCGCATGTGGTAAAAACCGTTACCAATGAGGAAGTAACTTCGGAAGAACTGGGCGGCGCCACCACACATGCAAGTAAATCAGGGGTGACCCACCTGGTTGCAGCCAACGATGTGGATTGTATGGATAAAATCAAACGCCTGCTTTCCTACATTCCCCAAAACTGCGAAGACAAGACGCCACAGTTGCCTTATAGTCTTGGGAATGAATACCGCGAAGAACTCGGCAACATTATTCCCGAAAATGCCAATCAGCCTTACGACATGAAGGAAGTCATTGCAGGCATTGTCGACGGAGATTCTTTTTTTGAAATACAGGAGCAGTATGCAGAGAATATTGTGATCGGTTTTGCCCGGCTGGCCGGTCGCAGTATCGGTATCGTGGCCAATCAACCGATGAACCTGGCAGGGGTGCTGGATGTCAATTCATCCAAAAAAGCGGCTCGTTTTGTCCGTTTTTGCGATTGTTTCAATATTCCCTTGCTGGTTCTCGAAGATGTACCCGGTTTTTTGCCCGGCACCGACCAGGAATGGAATGCTATTATCACCAACGGCGCCAAACTGCTGTACGCGTTTTCGGAAGCCACAGTACCTCGTATCACGGTCATTACCCGCAAAGCTTATGGCGGCGCTTATGATGTGATGAACTCCAAACATATCGGCGCGGATATGAATTTTGCCTGGCCGACCGCCGAAATCGCCGTGATGGGCGCAAAAGGCGCTTCTGAAATTATTTTCAAAAAAGAAATAGAATCCGCAGCCGATCCAGCCGAAAAATTGTTAGAAAAAGAACGCGAATACGCCGACACCTTTGCCAATCCTTACCGGGCCGCTGCCCGCGGATTTATTGATGAAGTCATTCAGCCCAGGGAGACGCGCCGCAAACTCATCAAAGCCTTTGCCATGCTGGAGCACAAAGTGGTGAACAGGCCGAGAAGAAAACATGGAAATGTGCCTTTGTAAGTAGTTATCCGTGAAATGTGCGGGGTCGTAAGACCCGCGCACGGCGGTAACGTTTGGCTTATCAACAAACTAAAGCCGTTGTTTATCACTCATTTCTGAATCAACGTTACCGCCGTGCGTGGGTCTTACGACCCCGCACATTTCAATTTGGGATGACTCATGTTTTCCTTTTCATTTATTTACAATTTTTATGGTTCGATTTATCGCCCGGTCCTTCTTGTGGCCGACATTGGTGGCCGGAATACCGCTGTGGTTGCCGGCACAATCACTGACGCTCACACAGGCGCTCGATGCCGCTCAGCAATACCATCCTGCATCCCGCAGTGCTTCCCTGTTGGTACGACAGCAGCAGCAACTCCTGCCCGGCGCTGCTGCGCTTTCCGATCCGTTGGTAACGGCAGAAAGCCCTACCGGAAATTTTTATACCATTGGGGTAACCCAATCTTTTGAACTACCGGGCGCTTATCGCCGCCGGAAAAGTTTGCAAAACAGCCATGTTGTTC
>JAYSZC010000173.1:0-2126 GCA_043738235.1 Lewinellaceae bacterium
GCGATTTTACTTTTTTCGAGCGGATGTATATCAACCTCATCAACCTCATCAACCTTATCAACCTTTATAAACCCTTATCAACCTTCATCAACCTTTACCCAAATGATCGTTACCTTTGCGCCCGCATGACGAACCTGGTGATTGACATCGGCAATACGCGCAGCAAAATCGGCCTTTTTCAAGAAAATACGCTGGTCGAGCAAGCGATTTGGACAGACTGGACGTTAGCAGAACTGCTGCGTTACGGCAACCAAACCGGCGTGCGTTGCGTCATCTTCAGTTCGGTAGCGACACCTGATGCCGGCCTGAAAGAAGAACTGGAGGAATATTTTAATGTGCTGGAACTGACGCACGAAACGGCGTTGCCTTTTCAAAACCTGTACCGCACCCCGCTCACGCTGGGCAAAGACAGATTGGCGGGAGTGGCCGGCGCCCAGGCGCTTTACCCCGACCGCCATTGTCTGGTGGTGGATTGCGGCACCTGCATTAAGTACGACTTAATCACTTCCGACGGGCGTTATCACGGCGGCAATATCGCGCCGGGGGTGATGATGCGGATTCGGGCGATGCACCACTTTACCGCCCGATTGCCGGAAGTACCCATGGAAATGCCGGAAAATAACATCGGCGACAGTACCGAAACGGCGTTGCAAAACGGCGCGATACGGGGCGCCGTTTTGGAAATAGAAGGTTTTACCCGCTTGTTTCAACAGCAGGTCGCTCCGTTGCAAGTGCTGCTGACCGGCGGCGATGCAGCGTTTTTACAAGGTTTTCTGAACCTGCATCATCCCGATCTAATCTACCAACCCGACCTGACGCTTTTTGGACTGAACCACATTTTACGACATCATTTTCAATAGAGAAAAACGATACAAGTTTTTCATTAGCAACAAATTATGCGCTTTTTAGCCTCTGTCTTTTTTTGCCTGATTACGTTTGCTGCATGGGCGCAGCCCAAATTAAACTCCCCGTATTCGCGCTTTGGAATCGGCGACCCTATTACGCAGTCGCTGATCCATCAAACGGGCATGGCCGGTCAGTCTGCGGCTTTTCACGATCCGTTTCACCTGAATCTGCAAAATCCCGCTTCTTTTGCTTTCCTGCGTTCTACCGCACTCGAAACGGGCCTGTACGCCAAATACAGCCATTTGGCTAGCGCCACTGCCACGAAAGACAACTGGTCGGGCAACCTGGCTTACCTGGCGCTCGGTTTTACCCTGCAAAGCCCGATCAACGAGGTGCTGGACCGCAACAAAACACCCTGGAAATTTGGCATGGGCTTCGCGCTCACCCCGTATTCGGTGGTAGGTTACAATATCCAGGCAGATGAAACCTTGCCGGATGTCGGGGAGGTGCAAACCACGTTCCAGGGCAACGGCGGTACGTACCGAATGCAATGGTCGAACGGTGTCCGCTACAACAATACCGCGTTCGGCGCCACGCTGGGCTGGATGTTCGGCAAATCCATTTACGAAAACACGACGATTTTCAACGATACTCTGTTCCCTACTTTTCAGGATAATATCCGGCAGGACATCGGTATCAATGGTTTTGTCTGGAACGTAGGCTTCCAACAGGATATTCCTTTAGCGTATGCTCCCAATAACAAGGATGTGATGACGCGCTGGATCACGCTGGGTCTGACCGCGGAAAGTAAACACAAACTGAACACGGTGTCGGATGCCTATTTTATCCGCAGCAACGGCCGTTCGTCCAACGGACAATACGCCAATGCCGATACGCTCTCGCAGGAAACGGACATACGCCGCAATCTCACCCTGCCCGCAGGCATTACGTTCGGCATACAATACGTAAAATTGGAAAAACTCAGGCTGGGCGCGCAATTCGGCTTCGAATCCTGGTCCAATTACAAGAATGAAGCCCGGCCGGAAACATTCCGCAATACCATTTCCATTTCCGCCGGCGCAGAATTTATACCCGATTTCGCCTCCTATAACCGATACGCCAAACGGATTCGTTACAGGGTAGGCGGCTACTATCGCCAGGATCCGCGGGTCATCAATGGCCAGGGCCTGGACGACGTGGGCCTTTCTTTCGGTTTCGGTTTCCCGATTGTACTGCCCCGCCAGCAGACTTCTTTTGTCAATTCTGCTTTTGAAATTGGC
>JAYSZC010000174.1:0-5208 GCA_043738235.1 Lewinellaceae bacterium
TCAACCTCATCAACCTTATCAACCTCATCAACCTTTATCAACCTCATCAACCTTTATCAACCTTTTTTCAGAATTTAAAGCTCCACGCGAAGTAAGGAATCACCGGAAACAGCGCCGCCTTTTTCAGCACCGTAGTGGTGGTTCCATTGTTATTTTCCGATTCCGTAAACAGGAAAAACGGGTTCTTCCGGTTGTAGGCATTGTAGGCGCCGAAAGCCCAGGTGCGGGTGTAGCGGCGTTTTTTCTTGGTAAATTCGAGGCCGACATCCAGCCGGTTGTAGGATGGCATCCTGAAATTGTTGCGATTTGGCGTGTGCGTTGTTTCGTTGAGATAGTTCTGGTATGCAGACGGGCCTAAGTAGCGGGAATTGCCAAGCGTGACGGCATTTCCGGTGGAATACACCCAACTGGCGGCTAAGGAGAAACGCTCGGTGAATTTGTAGGAACCCGTGATTTCAAAGTCGTGGCGGCGGTCGTATTTGTACGGATATACTTCACCGAAATTGATGTCGTCAAACTGCCTGGTAGCCCAGGAAAGCGTGTACCCGACCCAGCCGCTGAGTTTGCCGCGCTTTTTCTGCACAAAAAACTCCGCGCCGTAGGCAGTGCCTTTGCCTTGCGAAACACGGTCTTCCCAACCCTCGAACTGCAGCAAACTCGACCCTTCGCGGAAAGCGATGACGTTGTTCATTTCCTTGTAGTACAATTCAACACTGAATTCGTAGTCCTGACCCAAAGTCTTGGCCGTCCCCAGTGCTGCCTGCCAGGAATCCTGCGGTTTCACCCGCTTGGTGGTCGGGAGCCAGAGATCGGTCGGCAGTCCGATGGTTTCGTTGGTGAGCAGGTGAATATATTGCCGCATGGTGCTGAAACCCGCTTTGAGCGACCAGCCCCGGTCGAACAGGTAACGCGCGTTGAAGCGCGGTTGCAGCGAAAAATAAGGTTTACCGCTCAGGGCAAATCCCGAAAAGTGCAGTCCGCCGTTGATGCGAATGCGCTCATTGATTTTCCAGTCATCTTCGGCATACGCGGCAAATTCGGTAGCCCGCACGTTGTCCTGGCTGTAATCCGCCTGAAAACTGATAGAATCTCCGCCTGCTTCAAAAGATGAATAACCTGCCCGGAAACTGCCCGGTTTGAAGGTGTGCAAAATAACGTTGGCGCCAAACCGGATATAGTGATCGGGACTCGGCAAAAAGTCGAAATCAATTTTCCCCGCTACATCATTGATACCGGAAAAATACAGCAGGTCAAATTTGTCTTCGCTCACCACCGTTTTGTTTTCCAGTTCGCGGCTTTCGTACCCGTTGGAGGTTTCAAAACGATAACGGCTGTACGTCAGGGTGGTGTTGGCAAAAAGTTTCGGGCTCCAGATATGGTTCCAGCGCAGGGCCGATGTGACATTGCCCCAACCCAGCCCGGCTTTGAACTGGTCTTCGTAGTCTTCATCTCTTTCTCCAAAATCTGCGTAAAACTTATCCTTTCCGGTATAAAAGCTGAGGTAAACGCGGTCTTTTTCAGAAAAACGGTAGTTCACTTTTGCATTGACGTCATCGAAAAAATAGCCCACCACCCCTTCGCTGCCGTCAGCTGCGAAACCGGCTTTAATGAGCGGCCGGGCAAGGATGTCGATGTAAGTCCGCCGCCCCGAAACGATAAAGGAAGACTTGCCTTTTTTTAGGGGGCCTTCGAGCGTCAGTTTGGAAGCAATGAGGCCGATAGTGCCCTCCCCGTGAAACTCATTTTCATTGCCTTCTTTCATGTTAATTTCGATCACCGACGACAAACGTCCGCCGTAACGCGCCGGAAAGCCGCCTTTGATGAGCGAGACATCCTTCACAGCATCGGGATTGAACACTGAAAAAAAGCCGAACAAATGCGAAACATTGTACACCGGTACACCGTCGAGCAGGATCAGGTTCTGATCAGGTCCGCCGCCGCGCACATAAATGCCGCTCTGCCCTTCACCGCCTGCCGAAACGCCCGGCAACAATTGCAGCGCTTTCAAGACATCCTTTTCACCCATAAATGCAGGCACGTTTTTGATTTGTTGGATAGGAATATCAATGCGGCTCATTTGTGCGCGTTCTTCAATACGCTCGTAACGTTCCCCGACGATTTCCACTTCCTTCAAGATCGAACTTTGTTCCAGCGACACATTTTGGGTGGTGTTTTTGTCCAAAAGATACCGGAAACCATCGGCTTTGTAACCGATGTAGGTGATGGCAATGAGCACAGAATCGCCCGGCAGGGTCAGGCTGTAAAAACCGAATGTATTGGTTACGGTGCCTTTTCCACTTTTTAAATCGCGCACTGTGGCCCCGATGAGGTGCTCGCCGCTGGCGCGGTCGGTAACGGTGCCGCTGACAGTGTAGCGGGTTTGCGCCTGTGTCAGCGATGCACAGACAAACTGAAAAAACAGCCAAAGAGCAAAGGAAAGACAGGCCCATTTGGGCGGGAGGTAGATGTTTCGATATGGCATAAGAAGAAGGTAAGTTTGTTCAGTTAAAGGACGCGTCAAAGTCTGGAAATGGTTGTAATACCGGCCCTTTTTGTGCTTTTCTTAACTAAAAACTACATCCTGCGTACGGTATTGCGGTTAAACTGCCTCCATTCGCCGTCTTTTCTTTGAATAAAATCGGTGATTTCAATGGTGTTGTCATCCACAAAACGATAAAACTTCTACTTTGCAGGTAATGCATGTTTTGTATCTGCCATACTTCGTGCAACATGCCGCCTCTTTTGGTGCTCAAACCCCAGGCGCCCTGAAGCCCGTATAATGGAGCGAAGTCCTGCAAACTGAACGATTGAGCGCTGGTTTGTTCAGCAAGAAAAATTAAAGAAAAAAAGGTAAACAAACAGGTTTTCATAGCATTGCATGTTAAATGGCTGAAAGATATGCATGAACAGACATCATTGTAGAAGACATATTTACAATGATAATCAACCACTTACAGAAAATTTGATGTGGATTATTTCGATGATAACCCAAAGTAATGCATCGGTAGCACGGCCTTCAGGCCGTCGGGACAAGGGCATTCATGCCCGTTATAATATTAAAAAACTTCAATAAAGCCGTGCCTCCGTTCCACTTCAAAAGCACTATCAAGGTCAATCCATTTTTAAAAAGGCTGCCGAAAAACACTGCCCGTCACAAAAATCCCCTGCATCATAGTCGATTTCCATACTTTTGGCCGCCCTGACCAAGAGACCCGACGTTTTTCCATCAGCGTTTAAAACGTGCCATGAAAAAAATCACACTCAATGTTGTAAAAATCGGCGGTAATATACTGGACGACGAAATGCGGCTGCTTACGTTTCTGACAGATTTCGCCGCCTTGCCCGGCGCTAAAATACTCGTGCACGGTGGTGGAAAATTGGCAACCCAACTCGCTGAACGCCTCGGAATTCCCCAGCAAATGATCGACGGGCGGCGTGTCACCGACGCGGAAACCCTGCGTATTGCGACGATGGTGTACGGCGGCCTGGTCAACAAACAGATCGTGGCGCGCTTACAGGCCTTGGGATGCCCTTCGCTGGGTGTTTGCGGCGCCGACGGCGACCTGTTGAGGGCGCACAAACGCCAGCATCCGAGCATCGACTTCGGCTGGGTCGGCGATATTGATTCGGTCAATATTCCGCTGCTCGACCGCTGGATAGGGCAGGGACTGACGCCGGTGGTGGCGCCACTTTCGCACGACGGCGCGGGCCAATTGCTGAATACCAATGCTGATACCATCGCACAGGAAATAGCCCAGGCTATGAGCTCGGCTTTTGCCGTTCAACTTATTTTCGGTTTTGAAAAAAGCGGCGTTTTGCTCGATGTCAACGATGAAAACAGCCGGATGCCAACCCTGCACCTCGAACAATACAGACAGTTGAAATCGGAACAGGTCATCACCGCCGGTATGATCCCCAAATTGGACAATGCTTTTGCCGCGCTGAAAAAAGGCGTGCGAAAAGTGATTATCGGGCAAGCGGAAAAATTGCTCGAATTAGTAGCAGGAAAAAACGGCACGTTGATCGAGATGTACGATGAATAATACATATATCAAGCAATTGACGAGCGAGGTGATCGAACTGTTGCGGCGTTTGATCGCTACGCCTTCTTTTAGCCGGGAAGAGGCGGGCACGGCTGCGTTGCTGGCAGATTTTTTACAAAAAAAAGGAGTGCCTGCCCATCGGCTGCAAAACAACGTGTGGGCGCGCAACCGGCATTTCGATGCTGCCTTGCCAACTATTTTACTCAATTCGCACCACGACACCGTAAAACCCAACAAAGGATATACCCGCGATCCTTTTGCTCCAGAAATACTGGAAGGTAAATTGTTCGGCCTGGGCAGCAACGACGCAGGCGGCCCGATGGTGTCCCTGCTGGCTGCTTTTTTGTATTTTTTTGAGCAAAAGGATCTGACTTTTAACCTCGTGTACGCCGCTACCGCCGAAGAAGAAATTTCCGGCAAAAACGGGGTGGAATCGCTGTTGCCGGAACTGGGTGTTATCGACTGCGCCATTGTCGGCGAACCCACCCAAATGCAGTTGGCCATAGCCGAAAAAGGGTTGATGGTGCTCGACTGCGTTGCATTCGGCAAATCCGGCCACGCAGCCCGGGAGGAAGGTGAAAATGCCATTTACAAAGCGCTGCATGATATCAATTGGTTCCTGCAATACCAATTCCCGGAAACGTCTGCATTCCTCGGACCGGTAAAAATGTCGGTCACCATGATACAGGCCGGTACGCAGCACAATGTGGTGCCCGACGAATGTCGTTTTACCGTAGATGTCCGGGTCAACGAATGTTATTCACTTGAACAGGTGCTGGAAACCGTTCGCGCTCATGTTCAGTGCAGTGTGGAACCGCGCAGTTTGCGGATACGCTCTTCGCTCATTCCGCCCGAACATCCGCTGGTGCAGTCGGGCCTGGGCCTGGGCCGCACGATGTACGGTTCGCCCACTACTTCCGATAAAGCTCTGATGCCCTTTCCCGCTCTGAAAATGGGGCCGGGCGACAGCGCCCGAAGCCATACCGCTGATGAATTTATATACGTTCAGGAAATAGAAGAAGGTATTGCGCTGTATATCAAGTTGTTGGAAAATGTAAAAAGGTTGATGAGGGTTGATAAAGGTTGATGAGGGTTGATATTCATCCACTCGAAAAACGAAGCAATTTTTACTTTTTTAGAGTGGATGAATATCAACCCTCATCAA
>JAYSZC010000175.1:0-5201 GCA_043738235.1 Lewinellaceae bacterium
CAGCAAGTGCGTCTGGTGACAGGTAGGAAGGGCGTCGGTCAAGTGCTTTCTGGCAAAGCTGTTTTTCCCGCAAAACCATCTGTGCCAATTCCGCCATTTGCCCTTGATATCGAAGGCTTTCGGTTGGAAGTGCGAAAGATGGTCATATACCATGACCGCCCGGCAGAGGCGACAGCTCGCTTGTTGCTACCCGATTTGATCAGCTCCGGCACAGGGTGTGAACGCGCTGCGTTCGATTTAGGAAGCATCAATCTTTCCCAAAAATGCGAATTCTATCTGGATGTACCCCTTGCTCCATACGGCCCCTTAGGCATCGGCAATACCACGCTCGAAGCATCAGGCAAGGGTTTTATCGCTGATTTCAGCTCCACGGTTGGCACCGCGCCAAGCGGTGGATCAGCTTCTTGGAAAGGCGTGGTATTGAGAAGTGGAAACACTGCCGCTACGCCCACCCGAACGGTCTATTCCAATACGGGATACCTACAAGCGGGCTATTCCTACGGCATTGCTACCGTTACTAAAAACGGCTTTTCCGGCGTACTCAATACCGGAAGCGCTTATACCTATTTCTCCGTACAACCGTTCGGGTACTCGCTTGATTTTAGTTTCGCAGCGCTGACCCTTCAAAATAACCACGTTAAATCAGGTATCATCAACAACAGCAACATCACGCTCCCTGTGGAGGCAGTGCTGGATAGAACCGGCCAACCGATCACGGTATTTTCTAAGGGCTTGGATATCGGTAGCGATTACGGCGTGATGGGTCAGGTATTGGATGATAATTTTTTTAACCGCGAATTTTTCTGGGGAGATTTCACCCAAGAAAATAAAGAAATCATGGCCTATGGAGTCGGCGGATGCCGTGCGGGTGCGGCCTTCTTCCCCGGGCAGTACTGGCGGGATTATTACCCGGTTGCAGGGGATGCCTTTACTGAAGCGCCACCCAACTTTACTACGGCTGCTGGTATGAAAGGCATCGGCATGACTGGTGTGATGGTCTATCACCCAACAAAACTGTTTATTCAAAGCCCGGATATACCCTTAAGTCCACACGTTGCTTTCCCACTGGGGAACACCGTTTTGGAATACACATTGGACGCCCGAAAAGGTAGCTGGTTCAATGTACAGTCGCAGGGTCTCCATGCAGCACTATATTCCTCCCATCTCGGACAGGAGGCTGAAAAATTGGGTGATCCTAATTCTCATTATTATGTCGGTGGCATTCCCTTCGTTTTTGGGCAGTATTCTTCTAAGAAAATACGGTCTTTGGGCAGTGTAGAGATGCAATTCGTGGAAAGCGCAGTTTTCAAATCCGATGTAACCGGTGGCGTTACCTTGCCCCAACCGACAGCTTCCAGCTTGTTAATTCGAGAAATATGCTTCACATCCACGGCTCATATTGCCGGTGGTAAAGTGGATTTGTCTGAACCCGCAGAGCTTGATTACTGGGGGCTGGAACTTGTGCCAAGGCCCGGCTTTGAGTCCGCCGGGGTGTTGAGCGTAAAAACTGGCCAGATCATCCTCACAGGTGCTGGATTGGGAGAAAAGCGGCATTTTAAAGAGCCTTTCAACCTCACTTGGGGTGAAATGCTGGCCAGCGGCTCCCTCGGTCGCCTGTTTTTTGATTACCACACGGCAGGCCAGCAGTTTGACGGGTTTAACTTTTCACCTGAATCTGTTGCTTTGTCCGACTACCCGGGTAGTGCACCACCACATGGCTTTTTGCGGGTGGGCGGCATCGCGCACTTTCCATTTTTTGGTGGCAATTACCTGCACATTCTCGATCATTACGATCCCGGTCAAGCCATTGCCCCTTTTAACAAACGGTATATTAAATTGGAAACCAGCGCTTTTGGTACGGGTTTTTTCCCCAGCGACCTAAGCGTCTATGGCAATTGGTCTGATGGCCTCGGAGTGTTCGATATCAGCAGTTTGAATTATAACGACGTAATGCAAAACGGCTTTTTGGGCGATGGAACGGCAGCGCTTCAAATGCTTACAGGTGGTTCGCTCACATCGCTCCTGACCATGCAAAATGGTGATGCCTGCATCAGCCTAATACCGGAAGTTCAGGTGCGTGAAGTTGATTTTGGCCCCATTGGAGACATCACCAACATGACGGATATCTGGGGCTGCATTTGTATTAAAGACGACTACATCAGCGATATCGTGTTCGGCGGCAGCGTCACCAATTCAGCCAACCTGTTGATGGTGGCGGCGCGCGTCGGGCAAACCATGAGCGTCGTCGCGCACATTACACCTTCCACCTATGAATTAACTTTTGATGGAACAGCCAGCATGTCTCTGGTGCTTTCCGTTGACATGGTGGTTAGTGGCCACTTGAGCCTGAAATACGACGCCGGCAATCAATTCATGGAAGGCGAAGTAGATGGGTATTTTCATACAGGTGCAGGGTTAGTAGTCATTGGCGGTTCTTTATCGGGTCAGGGGCAGGCAAACTGGCACATCGGCCTCAATCCATTTGATAACAGTTCTTATCAGTCTATACAAGGTTCCATCTCGTTGTCAGTGTTGGGCGTAGCTGTTGCGGTGACACCCACTTTCCCATTCATTTCCACTCCTGGTGCCGGCACTGGGTTGAATGCCGGGTTTTATTTGGGCCACAACGCTCCAAAATCTGAGGCTTGGATATTACTGGGCGGCAACCCGCGCTACCAATTGAACATGGCAGCCCTGCCAGAGCGACTGTCGGGGGTGTATGGCTATGTGCAAATCAAGCAGGATGTCAACTTAGGTGTGCTGTCCGGCGGGTACGAGATTTTTGTCGGCTTGGGGGCGTTCACGCTTGATGTGACTCAAGCGGCCGGGCTGGGTGGGCTTGGCGGTTCTGTAGGCTTGCCTTATGCCATCGGCCATCTTGGCGGGCGCATTCACGGCGAATTCCTGGGTGGGCTTGTGGGCGGCGCCGCCTGGATAGATTTGCAACTTATTGGCCCACTTCCTTTTTCTTTTGAAGGTACAATTGGTGTAGAAGGCTGCGTGCTGTGGGTCGCTTGTACCACCTACCATTTTACCGTCGGGGTAAACACTGCCGAAGGGTTTTATGTGAAATCTTAAAACACCAAACCAATGAAACATACCAACCGTTTTTCAACAATATTTTTCGCCTTGGCACTCGCCCTGCTCTCGGTATTATCTTCAAAACTTCAAGCGCAGGTGGCCATAGTCAGCAGCGACCCCGGCCCAGGCTTGCGCACGGTGATGGCCTGGTCGCCTTTTGCAAATGCGCATGGATACCAGATTTTCAGAAAAGATAACCTCGCGGCAGCCTATCCTGCTGTGCCTGTAAATCCAGCCCCGCTGGCGCCACTCAGTAATTGTTCCGCCATCAAGGCGCTGTTGCTTTTTCCGGATTCCACCCAGTGGAAAATTGTACAACGCAGCTTGGCCGACACTTCTACAGTCTTGTTCAACCCCTGCGACCTGGAAACGATCACGCAGGCTTCGCCGAAATACCCGGTTTTGTTGCAAATAGCGGCCCGCAGCCTGCCCATCGCCAAAGCTATCGGGATAGCCTTCGAAGACGGTAGCGTTGTGAACGGCCAAAAATATTGGTATCGAATTGTTGCGGTCAATGCAGGTGGCAACCAAATAGGCGTGGTAGCCAACGACCTGAGTGTGACCGCCGGCGTGGTAGCACTCCCAGCACCACCGACGGGTTTGGTGGCCGAAAGCGGCGACAACGATGTGCAATTGCTCTGGAACGATGCCGCTGGAGCAGCCGGGTATCACCTTTTCAGGTCTATCACACCCGGTGGTTTTTATCAACAGGTGAGCGAAACACCTTATGCTTCCAAGTTCAGGAACAAGCTCAATGGCGACACGCTTATCCCAGCCCTCTACGGCTTTCTGGATTTTCAGCGTTGGGACAATGCCGGCGCACCCATACCCCATCAAGTGGGCGCGGCGATGATTAATGGGCCCTACAATGGCTACAATTATTACTACAAAATAAAATCGGTAGATCTATTGGGCCGTGCAGGCCCGCTGAGTTCCTCTCCGGTCGCTGCGATGCCAACGGATAAAACAGTGCCAGGCGTGCCAGGAGGGGTGAGTACCACCTCTGACGAAACATCACCCAATGGTTCTGTGGATATTCGCTGGGTTCATGTACTCAATGACGCAAATGGTCACCAAGAAATGCCGGGTGTAGTGGAATACAAACTATACCGATTCGAGACATCCGTCGGTAATCCAGATGACTTACCGTCTTCGCTCGTCACTGGCGCACCCATCCCTGCCCCTGCGGGCAGCGGTTTGGCGCAAATGACGACAGCAACCGACAACGCTCCAGGGCTTCGAGCTGTTTACGGCGACAAAACCTGGTGGTATCGGCTAAAGGCCGTGGACAACGCAGGCAATGAAAGCCGATGGTCAGCCGCATTTAGCGCGGTATTGAAAGACATCACGAAACCCAATATACCCACTGTCGTGACTGCGAATGGTTTTGAAGACCGCATCGAATTGCTTTGGGATGCCAATACGGAGCCGGATATACAAGGCTATCAAGTCTATCGCAGTTTTTGTCACTACGGCGAATGGGTGCCTTGCCCCGGACAGGGCACTGACCCAGAAGACCCGAACTGCCCACCCCCGTCTGATCGCACAAAGGTTAGCCGTGTTCCAGAGCCTTGCAGCGGACCGTTTGTATTTTTGGGTGAAATAACCAAGGATTCCCTCCTGCGGGCAATCAGCGCTGGAAATACTGCCTATGCTGACAGAACGGTTCCAGTTGGTTCACCGGTTTGCTACGCGTATTGGATCAAAGCCATTGACAAATCGGGCAACCGAAGCGGCGATTTCCCTTTCCCAAATCCGGTTGAGCGCGCGCAAATTCCTTGCGAGCGCCTCCGCGACAAAACGCCGCCCGAACCAGCCCTGATTTCAGGCTTGTTCGCCCGCGACAAGGCCATCATCGTGCAATGGATAGCGCCGCCTACGCCCGATACCCGCGCTTACCATGTGTATCGCGCCGAGGAAGTGAAACCGCAAGAGGAGCCTTCGCCAAGCGATTACAAATGGGTAGGTGGCATGACGGTGGAGAAACCGCCGACATTGCCCGTCAGCCTCACAGAGCCATACAAACCCCTCAACCTTTCCACTTGCGATGTGATACCGGTGGAAGCCACCGAGACCATGAGCAACGGCGCATTGACCGACAAAGCGGTGGTAAAACACAA
>JAYSZC010000176.1:0-14477 GCA_043738235.1 Lewinellaceae bacterium
ATCTGGCACAGCGTAAAACGTAAATATCCTTTTCCAGTTCGGCCAGATTCCTCCTATCGTCGGAATGACACGCGGGTTGGGGGTTTGATTCATATTTTGGCGATTTTGATTAGTTTTAACCCATTATTCGCATTAATAACTAATCACTAGTTATGACAAATAAAACATTGAAATACATCGTATTCACCCTGCTCCTTTTGTTAGTTGTGGCTGCTGCCGAGCCGCTTGTCGCGCAGTGCGCCATGTGTAAAGCCTCTGCAGAAACCAATTTGAAAGCGGGCGGCGGCGATCCGCAAGGCCTCAATGCAGGCATTCTTTATATGCTGATGATGCCCTATATCCTGGTGGCAAGCATAGGATACTGGTGGTGGCGCAACCGGAAAAGCGAGACGCAACAAGTGTCGGATCTGACGGATGCCGATTTCCAGCAGCCCTAAGTTATGGGAAAACGTTTAATAGCCGTACTCCTGATCGTGGGAGTATGCGCGTGGCGCCCTTCCACTGTATCTGCTTCGGCTTTCGTTTCCAGTCATGTCATATCGCAGCAAATCGCTGAAAAAACGACCGGGCTGTCACGCCATAAGGTTCGGAAAATCAAGCGCCTGCAGACAAAAATTTACCAAAAACTGGAACGCTACAGTTACCGCGCCTCTGCGGAATACTGGCTGTGGATGGGATTATTTGCCCTGGGTTTAGCACTCGCTTTGAGCATCATCAGCATTTCTTTAGCGGGTATCGTGGCGGCGGCCGGCCTGGCCTGCCTGTTTATTTGGGGCTTTTTCAAATTGGGCGCATTGTAAGTAAAAGGGCAAAATGGCAAAGGGCAAAAAGCAATATAAATCAATGAGTTACAGAAGATTTAGTATTAACTAATTTTGCACACCCACTTAAGCCGTTGCGCTTCAATTAAACTTGTACTTTAGCCGCCTAAAATCCTCTTTCCTCGTATGAAATCAGCCAAATCACTTTGGTTTGCCATTTTTAGTGTTGCCGCAGTGGCCGGCCTGCACCTCTTGCCCTGGGCCGGAATACCTATCGAACCCAATGTATTGATGGGCGCACGGTGGTGGGCAATCGGCGCACTGTGTATTTATGGGTATCGCAACAATTCCCTGACAACCTGGATACTGCTGAGCATGATCATCGGGATGGCGGTCGGCTATGATTTTCCGAAAATAGGCTCCAATATGGAGATTTTGAGCAAAATCTTCATCCAACTCATCAAAACGGTCATTGCGCCGCTGCTTTTTGGAACCCTGGTGGTAGGTATTGCCGGACAAAGCAATTCCAAACAAGTGGGCCGTATGAGTGTAAAGGCCTTCACCTATTTCATTGCTGCCACCACGATTGCTCTGGTGATCGGGCTGATTGCCATCAATTTTACCAAAGCAGGGGAGGGGATCGTATCCAAAACGATCATCACAGAACCGGTCAACATGAGTGCCGGAGCATTGAATGTGATGGTCGACTCCGTAAAAGGCACCGCCAAATTGTACTACAACGGGAAAGAGCTGTCTTCTCCGCCACCACCCGTGAAGCAGAACTGGAAAAGTATTGTCCTGCATATTTTCCCCGAAAACATAGCCAAAATGGTCTATGAGGGAGCGGTTTTGCAGGTTGTTTTGTTCAGTCTCCTGTTCGGTTTTGGACTCAGGCAGGTGCCGGAACACCATCGGCGCATCATGCTCGACTGGACGGAGTCACTTACCGAGGTCATGTTCAAATTCACGGGCATTATCATGTATTTTGCTCCCATCGCGGTAGGAGGCGCTATGGCTTATACCATCGGCACCATGGGCTTTGAGGTCGTCTGGAACCTGCTCAAACTGCTGGGCACTTTGTATGCGGCACTATTTGTTTTTATCCTGCTGGTTTTTATCCCGGTGCTGCTCTTTTTCCGCATCCCTATCAAAAAGTTTTTTGTAGCCATCTATGAACCGGCTTCTTTAGCGTTTGCTACCGCCAGTTCGGAGGCGGCCCTGCCCAAGGCGCTGACGGCCATGGAAAAATTCGGGGTGCCGCGTAAAATCGTTTCCTTCGTGTTGCCGACCGGGTACAGTTTCAACCTCGACGGCTCCACCTTGTATCTGTCGCTGGCCTCCATCTTTTGCGCGCAGGCAGCGGGTATCCACCTTAACTGGCAAACACAACTGGCCATGATGGGTACGCTGCTGCTCACTTCCAAAGGCGTGGCAGGAGTGCCACGGGCTTCGCTGGTGATCCTGGCAGCTACAGTCAACCAGTTCAATATCCCGGAATGGCCCATCGCGATCATCCTCGGCGTCGATGCGCTGATGGATATGGGCCGCACCAGCGTCAACCTGATGGGCAACTGCCTGGCCTCGGCGGTGGTGGCGCGCTGGGAAGGCGAATTTGATGACGAAATGGCGAATCAATAGTGGGAAAAATTGTCGGCATCGACTTTGGAACCACGTCCAGTTACATGACCTATGTGACGGGAATGAAGGTCGAATTCATTGAAGTGCAGGGTAGCAACAGGATTCCTTCGCTGATCTATTTTCCTGAAAACGAATCGGAAAAGATTCTTTTTGGCCGGGAAGCCAAAAGACAGGCGCTGCTGAATCCCGCGCGTACCATCGTGGCGGTCAAAAAACTGCTGGGTAAAAAATACGAGGAGGTAAAACCCTTTTTGCCGCAATTGTCCTATAAAGTTGTACCGGACGCAGCCGGCTTTCCGGTCATTGACCTGGGTTATACCACACTCCATCCGCAGGAAGTAATGGCGTTGTTTCTGAAACACCTCCGGGAACAGGCCTGTGAAATAACGGGCGAGCATGTCGACAACTGTGTAATCACCATCCCGGCTAATTTTAACCCGCACGAAATTGCTTCTACACGGGAAGCCTTTGAAATAGCCGGCTGGAACGTCAGACGAGTGATAGCCGAGCCAACGGCAGCTTTGCTGGCTGCAAGATTTGCACAGCAAGAAGATCCCTATGAAAATTTATTAGTGCTCGATATCGGCGGAAGTTCCACCGATGTTTCCATTCAGCAAACGGGTGACGGTGTATTTGTAGTTAAATCACTTTCCGGCGATAATATGCTGGGTGGTATCGATTTTGATCATGCTCTTGTGAAAGACCTGGTTTCTTATTTTTATGAAAAGGAAGGCGTCAATTACGCATCGGACAAAGTCGCTTTATACAGGTTGTGGGAAGCCGCAGAAAAGGCCAAAATTGAACTTTCTTCCGCCGAAACGGCATACATACAACTTCCCTTTATGAGTGTCAACGGGGTTGTCAAAACACTGGAAGCGAGGGTAAGCAGAGAACAGTTTGAGCGCGCCTGTTCTCACCTGGTACAACGATGCCTGCAACTATGTGAAAAGGCTCTTTCCTCAGCTTATTATAAATCTACAGAGATCGAAGGTTATTTTTTGGTTGGCGCGGCATGTCGCACCCCTATGATCAAAGAAGAAATGGAGCGTTTTTTTGGGAAGAAACCGATCGGCAGTTTTAATCCGGAAGAGGTGGTAGCCATCGGTGCTGGTATTCAGAGCGGGGTGCTTTCGGGCGTCGTTGAGGGTGTGCTTCTGCTGGATATTCATCCGTTTTTTATGTATGCAGAGCTACCGGAAGAGGTGTCAAAAATAGAAGAAATTGATATAAGAAATGGAGAAAGGACTGTACGTGCAGTTCCTGTCCTTGAGGGTAGGTACCGACTACTTGATTACGGAATTACCATTCCAACGAAAAGGGAATTTGACCTCTATTTCAATCACATTCAAACCCAAAGAAGTTGCCGGATAAACCTTTTTGATTACAGAAACGACCAGTCAGTAGTGGAGCAAGCCTGGGAAATAGAAATTCCCGAACGTCTTTTTGAAAATAATGCAAAAAGGATACTGAAGTTGTCCATCGATATTGATGCCAATGGCGTTCAGTCCGCTTGGCTGGAAAACGAACTAACCCAAACAACTTTCAGAGAAACCAGGAAAAAAACAGCCACTAGCCTTTTCGGAATAAGCATGGCCGAACTCCGAAAAAAGCTCTCTAAACAGGATCAGTTACTTCTCTATATGGACCAACTGAAAACCCATTCGGAAAGTATGCCTCCAGGCCTGTATCAAAAAATATTTCTGAGCATCGAAGCCCTGAAATACGTGCACAAGATTAAAAAAACGGATTTCCAACAGAAATTCACTCAACAGGTCGATACGCTTTTTCAGGAATTTGCACAAAAACAAATGATCGGATTTGATGAGGGTGATAACGTAGCCAAATCAGACGAGGCACTAAAAAGGTCATTCTTGCCGGGTATTGTCGAGCACCTGACCTACCGTGTGGATAATGAAACCAGGCTCATGCGTTTTATCCGGGAAGTCCTTACGGTTACAGGCGATCAGGAATGCGCGCTGTTCGGATCGAGGCTGGCAAAAATAAATGGTGAGTACAGTATGGGCCTGATCGAACGCCCGACTTTTATTACAGAAACGAATCGAATACGCCTTGGACTTATTCATTACCTGGAAGAATTGGTACTGAATAATAAGATTCCCGCCGCTCCATTTCAGCATATTTTAATTTTTGCAGAGACAGGAAGTGATGCGATTTCCGGATGATCCCAGCCGGCCGTTTCCGCTCCCAAAAAACATGTACTTGAGGCTGTCCAGATTTAATGGAACAGCAGGGCTGTGCATTTCATGGGTCGAACTATTTTTTGTGCACAAAATAAACCTAAATCAGGGGCACCCGCACTACAAACGAATCTTCTATTTCGCCTGCCCAAACCGGCTTGTCGGTAATGAGCGCATAGCGGTTGATGATATTCCCGAGGCCCGTTCCCGTAGAGACCTCGGGGGCAGACCTGCGTTGCAGCCTGTTTTGCACGATGAGGTAATTATTTTCTATAAAAACACGCACGACCAGCGGCTCCTGCGACGACATCCGGTTGTGTTTCACGGCGTTTTCCACCAATAACTGGAGGGTCAGCGGCGCAATTTTGTAGGTATCCAGGACGGATTCTTCCAGGTCAAGTTGGAGCTGGAATTTATTTTCAAACCGGATTTTCAACAAAAAAGCATAGGAATGAATGAAGTCCAGTTCGGTGCGCAGGGTTACGATCTGCTGGTCTTTTTGTTCCAGGATATAGCGGTAAGAGCGGGCCAGTTGTTCAATGAATTGTTCCGACAAATCGGCGTTGACATGCACCAGCGAAGAAAGGATACTCAGGCTATTGAACAAAAAGTGCGGATTCACCTGGCTTTTCAGCAGGTCAATCTCATTGAGCAGCTGCTGTTTTTCCAATTCTTTGGCCCGCGCTTTGACCGCTTCCAGGCGCAGGCGTTCGCGGTGCCGGTACCGGTAAATACCGTACAGGACGCCCAAAATCTGTAGGGCAACGAAGCTGCGAAACCACCACGTTTGCCACCAGGCAGGCAGCACTTCGATGCTGACGCCCTGCGCCTGTTCATTCCAGGCGCCGTCGTTGTTGGCTGCCCGCACGAATAGTTTGTAGGTGCCGGGCGGTACAAAATTGGCCTGAAAGTACCGTTCCCGGTTGGGTGGCGACCAGTCGTTGGAAAAACCTTCGAGCCGCCAGGAGTACAGGTTGTCTTCCGGCAACGTAAAATTCAGCGCTGCAAACTCCATACTGAACGAATTGTCCTCGTGTCTGAAAAGCATGTTCCAGGCGGAATCCATCGGTGCGAATATTTCTTTGTCGCGGTACCGGCAGGCGATGTTGACCACCGGCGGCGGCAGGTTGTTGGGGCGCAGGCTATCGGGGTGCCAGCGCAAAAAAGCGCCCCGTAGCCCGGCGAAGACTTCGCCTGTTTCAGCATTTTGCGAAAATCTTGTAAGGCGATAGGGCGTTCGACCGATTCCGTAGCGGTCGTCGAATATCTTGAAAGTGCGCTTGCGGGGCGAAATCCGTAAAATTCTGTCGCTCAGGCCCCACCATAAATCGCCGTTTTTATCCAGCAAACCGCCCCGAATATTGTTGGAACTCAATCCGTTTTCACGGGAAAATGCGAGTTCAAATTTTTTGGTGGCAGGGCTGTAACAAAGCAGTCCCTTGTCGCCGCCAATCCAGACGTTGCCGTCATTGTCCGGCTGGCAATAACCGGAATTATTTAGGCCCGGAGCGTCTTTCTCGGTAAAATGGCGGAATTGCATCGTTGTTAAATCGCATTCCACAAAGCCGTTTAAATCGGTTCCAAACCAAGCATAACGGCCGTTTTTGTCCAGCCAGATATCGATGATACGTTTGCCGGGTTGTCCCTGCTCGGGGCCGATGATGGAGTAGGTTTCCGTTGTAGGATCGAAAATAAAAATTTTGTCGGTCGACGTAGCAATCCAGATATTTCCCTTGGTATCTTCTACAGCGTGTTTGTTCAGCGCTTTTTGTCCGGGCGGTAAGGGGAAGGGTGGGGCGGGCGTCATCCGAAACGTAATCGGGTCGAAGCGCAGCAGGCGTTCGGCACAGAGGAGCCACACGGTACCGTCGCGGGCGCGCCATAAATCGTTGGGGGCAGTGTAGGGGTGGGTAGGGATACTTTTTACAAAAACGGCGCCTCCCGGCTGGTCGCGCAGCACAGATACGGTGTTCAACCTGCGCGAAATCGCAAACAGGTAGGGGCTGCCGGGAAATTGTTGTACGTCTGCAATGTCGTTATCGATCAGTCCGGCTGTCTGGGTGTGTACCGGCACTTTTTGAAAACCCTGCAAAAACGGATCGAGTTTGAACAGTCCGTTTTCGGTGCCGAACCAGATAATGCCGGAGCGGTCGCGGAACATAATTTTTACCTCGGCGTCGAATTCAGGGTCATTGGGCAGGGCAATGGTGGTAACTGTCGACTCGCCAAGGCGATGCCGCTCTACCATATTGGTACATCCTGCCAGGATAGAAGCACTGCCTTCCGGCAGCGTTTCTCCTGTAAAAGTTGGGTTGTTAACCGAAAAATAAGTCCAGGTGCCATTTTTGAGGTTCAGGCGACCGATGGCTTTTTTTTCAAAAACCACCCAGACCCACTCCTGCGAAACCACCCGTATATCAGTGGGCGCCGGCAAGTCCGCGCGACCGGGATCAAACCAGCGCATCTCCATCGTTTCCGTATTCAACTGGCAGATGCCGCCCTGGCGACCCAGCCATATCTGGTTGCCGAGGCCTTTGTCGAGTACGGAAAAGTTCGCCTCGGCGCCGTCCTGCATTCGCCATTTTTCCATTTTCCCGGACACGGGATCGAGGATAAAAATGTCGTTGATATGGTTGCGCAGCCAGATGCGGCCTTTGGCATCGTCACAACCATCCATAATATAAGTGCGCACCCGCTCGGAAGTCTGTTCCGGCCAGGTGAAATAGCGGCGAAAAGTGCTTTCTTTGGCGTTAAAACGGTTCACGCCGTTACCTGTACAAACCCAGAGTTGTTCGTTCCGGTCTTTAAAAAGATAGGTGGCAACATCGTTGGACAGGCTGGTGGAGTCGCCTGCTTTGGAAAAAAACGGCCGGAAATTGTAACCGTCATAGCGGTATAAACCCTGTGCGGTGCCGATCCAGAGAAATCCGGCTTTATCCTGCTCCAGGGTCAGGATATGGTTGTCCTGCATGCCTCCCTTTTTCGATATAGCCTCCACGAAGTGGCCGGATGGCCCCTGCGCAATGGTCAGGGTAGGGAAAATGAACAACAAAACAAAACAAATAAAGGCCCGGACCGGGATGGTCGGTAGCTGTTTTTCATTTGTAACATCGCAATAAATCATACAGCAGGAGGGGTTTTGAATCGTCCATTCTGGTATACCCGACGCCAAAAATACACTTTGACCGGTAAAATGTATGTGAACGAACCCCTTGATCTGTAAAATTTCTATTTGCTTTGTGAGATTCATTTGACCATAGTCGTCAGATTAAGTGAGATGGGATATAGCCCCGCTGGGGCTGGCATGTTGTATCAGATTATACTACGAGTGAAAACATTCGCGGGCCTACGGGCGGATGAAATCCGCGATCCGCTGAAAATTAAGTCAACTCTACGCCGGGGAAAATTCGCGTCTCTCCGCCGCATTCGTGTTATCCGCGCGACTATTATTATTCCTACGAGGGGCATATCCGTCCACGCTATATAAGGTAAATTCAGTGAAAACGCCCCGTAGAGTGGACGGATCCCGGCAGGATGACAAAAGTAGCGTACACCGTAGAGCGCTCCATAATATATTGGGTTTCACACAATAGCACCTTTCTTCAAAAGCAGGGTAAGTATCCTCGGAATCGCCGTCCGGTCGTTGTCGTCAAAAAGTTCATTGAGCAACACCAGTTCAAAACCGCATGCCTGCGCCATTTGAATAAAATCGGATACATGGTGATTGAAGCAGGTCACCACCTGTTGCCCTTCTTCCGTATCGAACCTGGCTTTGGTACCCGTATACTGTTTGAACGGATGCAATTCGCCGATATACAAATATCCGCCGGGTGCGGTGGCCTTACATGCTTCGCTGAAAACATAATCCAGGTTTTCGATATGCTCCAACACTAAGCTGAAACTGACCAGGTCATACAGCCGCTCAGCGAAGGCCCAGGGCTGCGTAATATCCGCTTGCCGGAACTGCACCTTGTCGGAACTCACTTTGCTTCTGGCAATGGCCAGCATTCCATCGGAGAGGTCGACGGCGGTGATATGTCCGGTTTTCGTTACCAGCCATTCCGTGTTTTTCCCGGTGCCGCAGCCGATTTCCAGGCAGCTGTCAAAAGGAATATCGCGGAGGGTTGTCCGGAGGGACAGCGCTTCCAGGTCGCGCGTTTTGTTTTGGTTGGTGTCGTATTGGGCAGACCAGGAGTCGTAGGATTGTTGGACATTCATGGTGGAAAGTAGTTATCCGTTATCTGTTATTAGTTATCAGTGTTGATAATCAAGCATTTACAAAGAATTTAAATAAAAAGAATCTCGCATTATTCTGTAACTCATTGACTAACATTGCCTTTTGCCAGTTGCTTTTTTACTTATACTTTCCTACTCCACAAAATCCAGTTCCCTTTCGTGTCAATATAAGCCGCTTCCGGGAACACCTTTTTAAAAGTCCGTTCAAAAAAGCGTTCGGTTACCGAGCGAATAGCCTCGTCTTCGCCGTGCAGGCGGTTGAACAGGATGATGCCGTTGGGTCGCAACAAATCGCGGCAGGTTTCGAGAAAATCGAGGGTGCAGAACTGCGGCGGCGTGATTTCGTCTTCAAAGATGTCGATAATCACCATATCGTATTGTTCTTCTGTGACTTGTACAAAGACCTCCGCATCGCCGGTAATAACGTCGATGGGGCTTTTGAGCCGGGAAAGAGTGTATCTGGCGGCCAGTTCGGAAATGGTTTCATCCCATTCCACGGCTGTGTAGTAATAATCGCGGTGAAACACCTTTTCCAGCATGTAGGGAATGGAACCGAGACCGAGACCCAGGATCAGCACCTCCTCAAACGGCTCTTCCTCAATTTTCAGCTGGTCGAATGCAATTAGGAAATTTTGGTACAGATCATCCCAGGAATAAATGGCATCGCCGCTCAGCAACTGCAAGCGCCCGCGCGAGAGGGCCACGGTCAGTTCCGGATTGTGCTCCGAAGCCGTTTCCTCGATGGTGAGGGGGGTGAGGTGCGAGAGCCACTTTTTCCAGCGGGGGATGTTCATTTTTAGTTATCAGTTATCAGTTATTGGTTATCAGTGCTCATCATCAGTTTTTCAGGTTGAAAAAAGTGCAGTTGCTTTTTTCTTTCCCCATGCCACCAGATAACTGATAACTAATAACTGATAACCAGCTTAGTTTTTCTTCTTTTTCTTAAACGGATCCCAGTCATCTAATTTTTTCTTCACGTCTTCCACCTTTTTCTGGCCCTGGTCGCCGAGCACTTCGCCGGCTTTTTCGTTTACTTTTTCACCTACTTTATCGCCGACTTGTTCACCGACCTTGTCTTTCAGTTCCTGGGTGGCTTTATCGGTGGCTTCCTTGAGTTTTTGGTTGGCGACATTCTGCAGGCTGTCGACGGCTTTGTCTGCGGCGGCTTTCACCTTATCTTTTGCTTTGTCGAGTTCACGGTTGGCGACATTGCTCAGCGAGTCTTTGGCTTTGTCGATGCCCGCCTGAAGCGTAGCGCCGGCTTCTTCCTGGAGCGTGCTTTGTCCGTCGGAGCCGAGTACTTTCATGGCGACTTTCGGATTGAACAAGGAGCCTGTGAGATCGAAACGCACATTGATAAATTCGCCCTGCGCGATATTGACGCCAAGTTTGGAAGCCTCTTTTGACAACAGGTTCAGGCCGCTGTTGACGGCGCCTAATCCGCTCTTTTCCAATGCTTTGCGTGGTGTTTTGGTAGTGATGGAATAGGCCATTTCATTGCTCAGGCTGTGCGAGCCGCCGATTTGCATAGCGATGTCGCGCACCTGCACATTGAAGGGTTTGACCGTCACCGATCCGTTTTTGACTTCAAACCAGTTTTTGGTATTGCCCAGTTCCATTTTTCTCAGGTATTCGATGTTGAGCTTGTCGGCGATAGCGCTCATCGGCTTGAAATTGTTGAAAATAGCGCTCACCGTTTCCAGAAATCCCGCAGCGGACAACGTCGCAAAATCGGGGATCATGTCTTTGCCCAACAGGCCGCTCATGGAGAGGGTGGTGTTGAATTTGCCGTCCATCAGTTGAGCGATGGGCGCCAGGGTTTTAATCGTTACGAAGTTTTGGAACGATTCTTTAAAGCCCATGTTTTGCATGGCCATATCCATGTTGAAAGAGGGTTTGGCTAAGTTCTGCGTATTGTATTCACCGTTGAGGGCCACCTGGCCGCCGAGTATGCCTGCCGTGCAGTCCTGCAATTTAGCCACGTCATTTTTTACAATGATTTTGCCGTCGAGGTTGTTCAGTTCGTAAGTCGTGTATTTTACTTTGTCAAAATTGGCATTGATCGTCATATCCATGTTCTCCGGCACAGGAATAACATCTTCAGCAGGTGCTTCCGCTACCGTGGCGCCGGCCGCCGGAGCATCTTCCGTCATAAACTGGTTGAGGTCGAAGTAAGAAGAATTCAGGTTGACAGTACCTGCAACAGTCTGGTTATCAAAAAGATAGTTCCAGGCGTTCAGTACCTGGCCGGAACCGCGCAGGTCGCTGGCGCCACCAATTTTCATCCCAAAGTTGTCGATGCTCATTTTGTTGGGCATAAAATGACCCTTCATGGACAGGTCGGAAAGGTCGTACACGTCGTATTTTAGTTTGCCGATTTTGCCGTCCACCATGAAGTCCCAGCGATCGAACATTTTCTCCGTAGCGGCGGCGGGCACGTCACTGGGCACTTTGGAAGCAGTTGCGGCGGGTTCGGGTTCCTCCAGCCATTCATTGGCATCGAAGAAAGCCGAGGAGAACAGCAGGTTTCCGCGCATGGTTTTGTTGGTGCTGAAATAGGCCAGGATATTGTCGATACTGCCCGATGCACGCAGGTCGCTTTTGCCCAATTTGGCGTCAAAATTTTGAATATAAACCCGTTGTGGCGTCAGCGTTGTGCTGAGCTGGTTGATTTTGATCGGCGGCATACCGTCGGCGCGGTAGCTGACGCCCGACATGCCGAAATCGCCGGCCATATTCACCTGGTCGTATTGTTGCTGCTCGATCTGGTTCATCGAAGCCTTGATGGTCATGTTGGCGCGGAGGATACCTGCCAGTTCCTGTACGCCTTCCATCGGGAAGGCTTTAGACAACTCGCCGAGGTTCAGCGTTCCGTTGATTCTGGTATCGACGGTCGGATTTGATTCGGGCGTTTTCAGGTTGAAATAGCCTTCCAGCGGGTTAGAGCCGATGCGCAAACTGAATTTCGGTATATTGACCGTCATGTCGTTGATGCGCGACGTCGGGCTGTTAATGGAAGCGTCTACATTGATATTGCTGACGCCGAGGGGCAACGATGGATATTTGAAATCCGCGTTGCCTATTTTAAAATCAATTTTATAAGCCGGGTGAACAGTTTCGTTGTAGGTGCCTTTGGCAAATCCCACAAATTGAACCGTTCCGTTGGCCTGCACATCCCCGAAATCCTTGGTGTAGGCGCCCGGAATGATACTCAGCAGGCTTTTGAAGGTATTGGCGGGCGTACCGAATGTAAGGTCCATGCGGATGTCTTCCGAGTTTTCCGGCATTTCCACCCATCCGTCCAGCAGCAGCGTCAAATCATTGACTTTCAGGTCGTTGTCTTTGAAGGTGTACTTCATGTTTTTCATATCGGCGCCCAGCGTGGCTTTCCAGTCGGCTCGCGCATTGCGCAGGTACTGGATGCCGCCGTAGTTCACGGAAAGTTGTTGCACCGCCGTTTCCATCACGAAGTCGTAGAGGTCGGCAGTGAATTCGCCTGATCCGCTGTGGTCGACGCCGGCGAGTTCTGCTTTCATATCCAGTCCGCGGTCGTCATACAGGATTTTACCATTGGAAATACCGTATGCCTCCAGTTTGACGGGGCTGCTTTCCGCAGCAGCGCTTTTGGTTGCTGCGGGGTCGGGTTTTGTGATGTCGTAATTGGCATCCCCGTTGCTGAGTGCGTAGACGCGGATATCGGGCTGTTCAAAAAACAATCCTTTTACAATGACCTCGCTACCAAAAATAGCCGACCAGAGGTCAACCGTCACGTCGAGGCGCGGGCATTGTATCAGTTTTACCCCTTCAAAAGGGCCTGGGCCGTTGGTCACGTCCAAGTTGACCAATCCAACGGAAAGTTGTGGGAAATGGCGGAAAACAGAGACGTCCACTTCTTTGAATTCCACGGTGGCCGTGAGACTTTCGTTGGCGGCTGTTTTTACCTGGGCGACGATTTCATCCTTAAAAAAATAAGGAATACTTATCAATGCTACGATCAGCAGCAGCAGGGTAATGGCGATGCCGAATAGTAATTTTTTCATGGTATGTGCTGAAGAGTGGTGGTTTAGTGTATGGTATTTCGGGTTTAGTGTTTAGGGTGCTTCGCTCAAGCTACTCACTTTTGCCACAGGCGAAGCGCCCCAAACACCAAACACCAAACACTACACACTAAAAACTAAACACCAAAAACGGAAAAGCTGTTTCAAACATTGCCAATACGAATGTTACGGTTAGTTTAACATTTGAAACGCGAGCAGGATTTATAAGTAAAAGGGCAAAAGGCAAGAGGCAAAGGGCAAAATATCTACTCTGTTAACTTTTGCCTCTTGCCTTTTGCCCTTTGCAATTTTGCCCTTTTACTTATTGCTCTTATTAATTCCGGTCCGCTTTTGCATCCTCCCGTTTTTCAACGTAGTCGTGCCAGACGGACTCATAATCGTATGTGAGGTAAATTTCCGTGTCATAAGCGCCCCAGGCGCCGTTTTCGAGGGCTAAGTTGAGCCGCCGAACAGCTCCTGCAGGTATTTGCAGGGTGATGATGTGGCCGAGCCCAATGGCTAATGTCCAGGATAAGACCTTGGCATCATCGGGTGGAAACATATCCCAAAAGCCCTGCGCTTCCAGAATGCGGCGGATTTCAGCCAGGTTTTTGTCCTGCTGGTGTTTCAGGATGATCGTCACCATGACACTGTCGGTGGGTTGCACCTGCGGCGGCGTGGTCGAAGGACCTTCCGGGGGAGTAACAGGTTGTTGTGCCATTGCGCCGGCAACACATATCGCGGAAAGGAGAACCGTCAACAAAACTTTTTGTAACATAGTCAGTATTTGATTGCTGATAAATTTTTGTAAGTTAAATGCCAGGCAAAGATATGAAGGCCGGAGAAACAAATCATTTTTTACATTTGCCCGGTGCGAAAGATATTCCACATTAAATCATACTACAATGTTCAAAAATCATCCAGTTGGTCTACCCTTCCTGTTTTTTACGGAAATGTGGGAGCGTTTCGGTTATTATTTAATGATCGGTATTTTTGTTTTGTACATGACAGATGCGCAGCGGGGCGGTTTGTCGATGGATCGCGCAGTGGCTTCCGATATTTTCGGGACATTTATCGCACTGGTGTACCTCACGCCTTTTATCGGCGGTTTGCTGGCCGACCGTTTACTGGGTTACCGATTCAGCATCATCCTGGGCGGCGTTCTGATGGGTGTCGGCTACCTCATGCTGGCGATTCCCAATAACATATTTTCTTTTTACGCCTCGCTCGGGGTGATGATTCTGGGAAATGGTTTTTTTAAACCCAATATCTCCGTTTTGCTGGGAAATTTATACAATGATGAACGGTATAAAGTACTGAAAGACACCGGGTATAATATTTTTTACATGGGTATCAATATCGGCGCGCTGATCTGCAATTTTTTTGCGGCCTGGTTGCGCTGGAATATCGGCTGGGGCGCTGCTTTTGCGGCGGCGGGCGTCGGGATGTTTATCGGCGTCATCGTGTTTTTGAGCGGAATGAAACATTATGCCCATGCGGACGTGGTCAAAACCACTGATAAAAATGAGGCCGGGGTAGGGCAGCTCTTATCCTCCGTATTGCTGCCTGCAATCGCCACCGGTATAGCAGGCTGGATGATTCCCGGC
>JAYSZC010000177.1:0-5186 GCA_043738235.1 Lewinellaceae bacterium
AAATCGGCGGATTTGCGGGGCGCTTATTCTACCTTTGCGGCCATTTAAGCCCTCAACCTCTCAACAATCTAAACCAGTCTCAACAATCTCACAGCCTCAACCAGTCTCAACAGATGATCACCCCAACTATGATTATCTAAGTAGGTGTGCAAAATTTGTTTAGACTAAATTCTTTGCAAATGCTTGATTATCAACACAGATAACCAATAACTAATAACGGATAACTTATTATCCATGGCAGAACAAAACTTTGTTGATTACGTAAAAATTATGTTTCGCTCCGGGAAGGGTGGAGCAGGAAGCGTGCATTTCTATCGCGGCCCCACTACTGCCAAGGGCGGCCCCGATGGCGGCGACGGCGGTCGCGGCGGCAGCATTATACTGAAAGCCGATCCGCAGGAGTGGACTTTGTTGTCGTTGCGCTTTACCAAACATATCCATGCGGAAGACGGCGATATTGGCAGAGGAGGACTGAAAACAGGGTCCGATGGTGATGATGTGGTTGTAAAAGTGCCCCTGGGCACCGTAGCCCGCGATGCGGAAACCGGCGAGGTGCTGCTTGAAATCACACAAAAAGACGAGGAAAAAGTCCTGCTGCCGGGCGGACGTGGCGGAAAGGGTAATACATTTTTCAAAACATCCACCCACCAGACACCGCGCTACGCGCAACCCGGCGAACCCAATATTGAAAAGTGGGTCATCCTCGAACTCAAGGTGCTGGCAGATGTGGGACTGGTCGGTTTTCCCAATGCGGGTAAAAGCACCCTGCTCAGTGCGGTTTCTGCCGCCAAACCTAAAATCGGCGATTATGCGTTCACCACCCTCACACCGAATCTTGGCATTGTGAAGGTGCGCGACAACCAATCCTTCGTTATGGCTGATATTCCGGGAATTATCGAAGGCGCACACGAAGGGCGGGGTTTGGGGCATCGCTTTTTGCGACATATCGAGCGCAACAGCGTGTTGCTGTTTATGATTCCGGCTGATACCAACCGCAGCCTGCAGGAAGAATACAACATCCTGTTAAACGAACTACAGGAGTACAACCCTGATCTTTTAGACAAGCCGCGCATGTTGGCGATCTCCAAATACGACCTCATCGACGACGGCCTGGAGCAAATGTTGCGGGAAACTTTGCCCGAGGGTATTCCGACAATTTTTATCTCCGCAGTTACAAATAAAAACCTTCAGCAACTCAAAGACATGCTTTGGAAGCAACTTTCTGCCGATTTGTTGTAAAAAACGCCCGCTTTTATGATACGCATTCGTTTGCGGGACTTATTTTTGGTAAAAAAATTATAAAAAAAATTTAGAATTGTTCTTGGTAAAATGAATAAACATTCAAAAAACGCATTACATTTGCTCCAAGAAGCCACATGAAAGCGATTTTAGGCCCTTCCGTCCGGAACCATGCGGGAGGGCCTCCTTATTTTAATATCGTATAAAAACCTTCCCCCGTCAGCCTGGCTGCGCATACATTTATGACGGAAATTGCTAAATTGATCGAGCATACCTTGCTGCGACCGGATACAACACTTGCCGATGTTCGAAGGCTGTGTGAGGAAGCGGTTCAGCACCAGTTCGGGGGCGTATGTATCCCGCCTTATTTTGTCCGCGATGCCCGGCGTATACTTGGCGACATGTCGCGTATACGGGTCGGCACAGTGGTAGGATTCCCGATGGGTTATACTGGTATTGCCGCAAAAAGTGAAGAAATCAAACGTGCTATAGACGATGGCGCAGATGATATCGACGCCGTCATCAATATTGCCGCACTCAAAAGTGACAACTGGAATCATGTCAACCACGACATCGACAGCGTCGCCCGGGCCACGCACCTGCGTGGAAAAACCCTGAAACTGATCCTGGAATGCGCTTTGCTGACCGAGCCGGAAATCAGCCAAGTATGTGAACTCGCCTACTCCGTGAATGTTACCTGGCTACAAACCGGCACCGATATGCACGGACATCCCGCTACGCCGGACATGCTGCGTCAATTGCGTACATTGACACATACGTCTATCAAACTGAAAGCATCCGGGGGCATCCGTACAGCCGCAGAAGCCAAGGCCCTGATAGCGGCGGGGGCTGAGCGGCTCGGTACTTCTACCGCGATTCAGTTGTTGGGATATTGAGATATTGGGATATTGAGATATTTTCTGATGATCAATTAATCCTGTGATAATAACCCAATACCTGTGATAATAACCCAATATCCTAATAACCCAATATCTCAATATCCCAATAACCCCCTACCTTTGCACCTCAATTCTTCGATATGCACGTTTTATCAGAAAAGTGTTCGTTTCCGCTCAAGTGCCTGTTGTTGGCGGCATGGCTTTTCGCGGGTTTTAGCATGGCAGCCAAAGCCCAGGAAATTCAGGTGAATGAAGACCCGAAAATAACCCAATTGATGCACAATTGGGTCAATAACAACCGGGCAACGCCGCACATTGAAGGCTGGCGGGTGCAGGTGATGGCTTCTACCGATCGTCAGCAGGTGGAAGACGGGCGTATGCGTTTCAGGATGTTGTACCCCGAAACGCCTGCAGACTGGATACATGAAAAACCATACTACAAATTGCGGGTAGGCGCATTTCGCTCGCGCCTGGAAGCGATGGCTTTTATTGCTCAAATGATGGAATTCCCCGGCGCTTACCCCGCAAGGGATCTGCGTATACATCCGCGTGATTTTTTAGAATAAGAAGATGATAACCAGCACCCGACAAACTACTAATCCGGCCGGTGGAGCAGACCTGCTCACGCTGGGTCTTTACGTGGCTTTGGTTATAATTGGCTGGCTAATGATTTTTGCCGTCAATTACGATCCCAAAGCACCGCTCAGTTTTTTTGATTTAAGCAATAATACCGGAAAGCAATTGTTTTTTATGGTAGTTTGCTTTGCCATGCTTTTCGTCATTATGATGAGCGATTGGGCATTCTGGCGCACATTTGCCCTTTTTATATACATTTTTTCTTTACTCTTGTTGCCAGGCACACTGTTTTTCGGCAGGGAAATAAACGGAGCCAATGCCTGGTATCAGATTGGCGGGTTTACCTTTCAACCTGCGGAAATTGCAAAATTTGGCACCTGCTTGGCTATGGCTGCCTACCTGAGTTCGACCGGTGTGGATTTGCGGGAATGGCGCAGCCGGATCATCGCTTTCAGTATTTTTTTGGCGCCGGCGATCATCATGTCGCCCTTGGTGCAAAACGATACCGGTTCAGCGCTGGTTTTTATTTCGTTTATGCTGGTATTGTACCGCGAAGGATTGTCGTCTTCCTGGTATCAAGTAGGTTTCGGCATTGCTTTGATGGTCATTCTGGGATTGGTTTTTGAACCGCCCTACGTAGTTGCATGCCTGCTGGCGGTCACCAATTTCAGGCTGATTTCCCGCTTCCGTAAACATATCAGGTGGTGGCTGGCCGGATTTATCGCCCTGTTGCCGGTAACCTACTGGTGGCCTGAGGTTGCCAGATGGGTGCTGCTCCAATGGAATGTCGATCCTGCGACAATCGATCCGCATCAAATTGATATGGGGGTCATGCTGCCCCACCTGGCTTTTTTTGCGGCGTCTTTTTTGCCTAATTATTTGAAAAAAAACAGCATAGTCAAAGCGCACTTGCGCACCTGGCTCCTGATGCTGGCAGTAGGTATCACCCTTGTTTTTGCGGCCAACTTTGCCTGTTACACCCTGCTCGCTCCGCACCAGCAACAGCGCATCAAAACCTGGCTCAAACCGAATGAAACGGGCGCCGATGCCCGCGGCGCGGCGTACAACCTCCTGCATTCCAAAATGGCGATCGGTTCGGGCGGTTTTGCCGGTAAGGGTTTTCTGGATGGAAACATGACCAAACTGAAATACGTACCCGAACAGAGTACGGACTTTATTTTTTGCACCATCGGCGAAGAGCAGGGCTTTATCGGGGTAGCGGCCATTATCATTGTGTTTTTCTGGTTGTTGCACCGCATCACCGTTCTGGCGGAGCGCCAGCGCTCCAACTTTTCCCGGATTTATGCCTACTGTGTGGCCGGGGTGCTGTTTATCCACATTCTCGTGAACGTCGGCATGACTATGGGCCTGTTCCCGATCATTGGTATTCCGCTGCCGTTTATCAGTTATGGCGGCTCGTCGCTCATCGGATTTACCCTGATGATCGGGGTGCTGCTGAAATTGGATAGTAACCGGAATCTGGCTTGAAGCATGAAATTTGACTTAACCCATACCGATCCCCACTCCTCCGCCCGCGCCGGCCTGCTCCAAACCGACCACGGCGAGATCGAAACTCCTATTTTTATGCCTGTCGGCACGGCGGCCACGGTAAAAGCCGTACACCAGCATGAACTCCGCGACGATATCCGGGCGCAGATATGCCTCGGCAACACCTACCACCTGTACCTGAGGCCCGGACTGGAAGTGCTGCAAAAAGCAGGCGGCATACACCGGTTCAACAGCTGGCAAGGCCCGGTGCTGACGGACAGCGGCGGTTTTCAGGTGCATTCCCTGGCGCATCGCCGCAAGATCAAAGAAGAAGGCGTCACGTTTCAGAGCCATATCGACGGCTCCAAACACACCTTCACCCCGGAAGGCGTGATGGATATACAGCGCGTGATCGGGGCGGACATTATCATGGCATTCGACGAATGCACGCCGTATCCCTGTGAATGTGACTACGCCAAAAAGTCGATGGAGCTCACCCACCGCTGGCTGGCGCGCTGCATCGAACGTTTCGACAACACGGAGCCGCTGTACGGTTACCAACAGGCGCTATTCCCGATCGTACAGGGCAGCACGTACCCCGAACTGCGGAAAATATCCGCCGAAACCATCGCCTCATTCGGGCGGGAAGGCAACGCCATCGGCGGGCTTTCCGTCGGCGAACCCGTGGAAGACATGTATGCCATGACGGAATTGGTCACCGGCATTTTGCCCAAAGACAAGCCCCGCTACCTGATGGGTGTGGGAACGCCGGAAAACGTACTCGAAGGCATTGCCAGGGGTATTGATATGTTCGATTGTGTGCTGCCCACCCGCAATGCGCGGCATGGCATGTTGTACACCGGTGAAGGCATCATCAATATCCGCAACAACAAATGGCGCGAGGATTTTACGGCAATTGACCCCGATAGTCCCGTCAAAACCAGCACTACCCATTCGCGGGCTTATTTGCGGCACCTTTTTGTA
>JAYSZC010000178.1:0-2112 GCA_043738235.1 Lewinellaceae bacterium
GATAACTGATAACCGATAACTAATAACCGGAGAAATCCGAGAAATGCTGCACAGCGTTCTGCAATAAGTCCGCATCCACCTCACCGGCTTCTTCAAAAAGAACGTAATCCACAGCCACCCTGTCTTTTTTAAAAGTCCGCTGCCAGATGCCGTGTACCCAGGCGTTTTGCACTACTACCGGTTTGAAGATGCCGTTTCCGGTGATGGTTTGTACTTTCCGGGAAGGATCGAGTGAGGCGTTGCGGTCTTTGTAACTCACCAGAAATTCGTCGAATGCGGGCAGTAAATGTAGTGTGGGCGCGTCAGTTTTGCGTTCCTGAAAATCATGGGGCATCCAATAGGTTTGTTTGCCGATGGTTTCCTGCACCAGTGTCGGCTGAGCAGCCTCCAGGCCCGCCCGGGCGTCGCTCATTTTCAGTCCCGACCACCACTGGAAATCATGCAAAGTTGCAGGTGCGTGGCTCCTGAAATATCGACGGCCCAGTTCGGCAATGGCATCGGGGCGACTATAAATGTTGCTTGCAGGAACCCGTTCGTCGATCAGGGCGTATGTGAATTGTTTGCCGCGTCGGATGCCATTGCACACGATGCCTTCCTGTTCGGCGCGCATCATGATATGTGCAGCCCGAAATTCGTTGGTAGCAATACCAGCCCTTCCGAGTTCAGACATCAATTCTTCCCGGGTGAGATGTCGGCCTCCTTGCAGCGCACCGATCAAAATATCATTACAACGTGCAAAAACCGCTTCGTCCAATCCCATCAACCGGTTTATTGAAGCCATGATGGCATTGATTTGCGGCGCCGACAGTGCCAGCATCCAGCGCAGGTCTTCCGCAGCAACAAAATGCCAGGTGGGGCGCAGCAAATGTGTGCGAATAATTTCCCCACAGTCAATAGCCGCTTCTACATCGGCATCTTTAGTACCGGGCAACCGCAGCCCCAGCGCCCATTTGGCATGGGTATAATCCTGCGCCTGCGTAGCGCCCATCCAGGCTGCCACGTTTCCGATCGTTGGAAGCGAAGTATGCGTAATAAGTTGATTTTGAAGCCGGTATCGGGCAATATGAGCCAGTTCGTTATTCATTTTTCAATTGGTAGTTGGTAGGTAAACCGTCGATGCTGCTCAGGTTTTTTGCCTGTATATAGGCTTTTAATCCATCTTCGCCCTTATTCTCCGCCCAGGCGGCCATGATTTCCCGTTCTCCAACGTAGTCGTACAAAGGGATGCCGTAACCACAGGAAGTTTGAACCAGGTGAATATCCGCCATAATGATTTGCCGGGCATTTGGGGCATGGGGAAAAAGGGGGGCATACTGCTCCCAGTCTGCTGTGCCGGGCAATACCGTGTAACCCTTGCCGTATAATCGCAGGATATTCGGCGGCCCCTGAAAGGAACAAAACATAAAAGTAATACGTCCATTTTCCAGCGTATGCGCCGAGGTCTCGTTGCCGCTGCCGATCATATCCAGGTAGGCTACCTTGTTGTCGGACAGCAGGCGAAAGGTATCCAAACCTTTTGGCGAAATATTGATATGGCCTCCGCCGCTCAGCGGCGCTGTGCCGACAAAAAACATGCGTTGTTGCTGGATAAATTTCCGGTGTGCGGGTTGAATGGTGTCGCTGAATTTTCCCATATTTGTGTTTGGTCGGTTCGGTTCATATTTTTATTATTTTCGCATTCTAAATGCAAGTTAAAGAAAAAAAGCAGATGCAAAACGTTCAGTTCCGTTCTGTGGGCGAATTGCTCGATTTTCTGGACCCGGAAAGGTTTGAGATGGTCGAAATGTTGCGGGAATTGGTGTTAGAAACCGTGCCGGGTGTGGAAGAGAGATTGTCCTTCAATGTGCCTTTTTACCGGCGCTACGGGGCCCTTTGTTTTATCTGGCCCGGATCGGTTTCCTGGGGCAGCACCGTCTGGGAAGGGGTGGAATTCGGCTTTAACAATGGCCACCTGCTCGCCGACGAAGACCGTTACCTCGACCGGGGCAAACGCAAACAGGTATTTACCAAACGTTTTTTCAGCGTACAGGATGTGAAGATGAACATCGACCGCCTGCGCGCCTTATTAATGGAGGCCGCAGAAGTGAACGAATTGCTGCAAATGGAAAAGAT
>JAYSZC010000179.1:0-5183 GCA_043738235.1 Lewinellaceae bacterium
ACCGGGTGATGTTGCCCGGCCCGCAGGCGATCTCTAATATTTCGGCATTTTCCTTCGCAATGCTGTTGCAAAAAAGATCGAACGTATCGTGGTACAAACCCACATCCATAAATTTAGCCTGATATTCGTTTGCACGTTTATCGAATACGTCGATTGCCATTTTGGTTTTATCCATGTGGAAGGTTTGATGGTTTGACAAGTTGGATCGTTTGAAGGCATTGGTTCCCGGTCAGTAACCTGAGTTTTCATTTAAAACCAATATGCGCTGGTATTCATCATCAATTTAAAAAAATCTCATCCACAAATACCCAGGCGGGTTGACCCTTTCCGGGGTGCCAGCCCGGGAGTTTAGCCAGAGGTTTTGCCACAATTTTCAGGACATTGATCCGGCGTGCTTTAAAAGCGCAGGTATACGCCATCTGGTATTCCGGCACGCCTGATTTTGTCGGTTGTTCAGGTCGTATTGTCTGGAGTAGAACGAGTTTATTTTTATGCGTCCCGCCCCAGACCTGTATTTCTGCGGCAGGCATGATATAACTTCCGATATTCACCAGCGTACGAACGGAAACGGATGAAAGCATAACCGGCTGCTTGAAAAACAGGAAACATTCCAGGTTCGTTTCTTTGTAACCCAGCCACTTGTTGTTCTTGAAATCGGTATCGCCAATTTTTTGATTTACCAGCGTTTCCGCACCTTTCCCCCTGTACTGCGGGTTGGGTGGGTAAACCAGCGCGATGGAGTCGGGGCGGAAACCTGTTTTGTAAAAATCGCGGGTGGCTACGTCGCTGCTGATCCAGCCGGGTAAAAAAGTTTTGGTCGTCAGCAGGCAGGTTTTGTCGATCGTAATACTGTCGCCGTTGCTGACAGGCGAACGCAGGCTGTCCGGCGTCGTACCATCGAGGGTGTAGCGAACTACGGCGCCCTGGATGTAATTCTTCAACCTTACTTTTGTACTGCCGCTAAAAACCTGCCCCTCGCCTTCGATGACCGGCGCATTGAGTTTGGCGATAACATCCTTGCCGTAAAAGCCGGTTTCGAGGCGGACCTTCGACAGACGCGCCTTTAATTCGGTGAATTCCTGTTCGGACACACCGGTATTCCAGAGGTAAAGCACTGATAAATCGGGTAATTCGCGGAGCACTTCCAGATCGGCGGCTTTCACGGGCGTGCCGGACAGCGATAGGTGGCGCAAGGCTTGTAACTTTTTCAATTCGCCCAGCGTGGCGCCGGTTATTTGTGTGCCTGACAAATTAAGTTTTTGGAGATTGGAAAACATGGCAATTGTTTTTACATCCGCATCCTGCACCGGCATTTTGTTCAGATTCAGGTGGACAACCTGTTCCTTTACGACCTTTAATTCCTGTAGGTACTCACTTTTGAAAGCTGCCATGCCAAAAAAATCAACCGCCAAAGCCGGGGATTGCAATGACAGGGGATGTACTGCCCGGTAGTTATTGTTCAGTTGCCGGATCGTGGATTCATCGGCTGCGGGAAAGGTATATTGCGCTTCTTCCGGTTGCTGGAAGCGCTCAGTTGCCAACAGCCGCAAGGTGTCGCGCTCGGGCAGGTCTACTATTTTTTGATGAAAATTTGCCCCACTTTTGATCCAGTGATAGAGTATACTGATCTCATTTTCAGCGAGTTGTCTTTTTCCTTTGGGCGGCATGTGCTCTTTTTCAGATATTGTCAAATGGATGCGCTGCATCATCCGCCCGAATTGCGCGGCTGTGCTGTCCCACAACACACCGTTTTTCCCACCTTGTAAAAGAGAAGCCTCTGTTTCCATATTTAAATCGCCCTTTGACTTGGCTGCATTGTGGCAGGACATACATTTTTCCTGCAAAATAGGCCGCACGAGGTCTTGAAAAACCAGCGCGTCTTCTAAGGGTACCTGCGGTTTTTGTTTTTCTGAAACAAGGGGCGCCCGCAGGTAATTTTCACCGTGCGTGAGGGTTGCACCGAGGTGCCCGGCCAGGACGACGCTTGCCAGGCTCAGTGCAGCCACTAATACCCCGGACATTTTCGTTAGCCGGATTCGTTCCCGGAAGGCGTACCATCCGAAGGCAATCAAGGACGTCGCGATGCCGCTCCATTTGTGCCAAAGCAGGGTTGCTTCGTCGTAACCGCCCTCGTTGGATAAAAACAGGCCCATTATTGCTGTCGCCGCCGCGCTGACGGCTGTCGCCAAAAGTAGCGCATTACCAGTGCGGTAATACAGGGGATTACCCTTCGCCTGTACCGCCGTTTCCCAAACCACTGCAAGCACCAGCAAAACAATGGGAAAATGCAGGAGCAATGGGTGCATGCGCCCTGCCACCTGTAGCCAGGCAGGTAGTTGCATGTGTGCGCCCATCAGGGTTAGAAACAGCAGCAAACTGTTGCCGGCAAGACAAAAATTATAAAGAACAGTGTTCCTATATATCTTTTTCAAACCACGGGTTCTAATTTGTAGGGATAGGTTTTCCCGGAGTTCCATTGGGCGACATACAGGTTTTCTTCATCGTCGATACAAACGTCATGCGGGTACTCGAATGCCTGGATGGTTTGGCTCATTTCATGCAGCAGTCCGTCGGTATATGTGGGTTCTGTGCCTGCAAGATTGGAGACAACCTTGTTCCGGCTGTCCAGGATGGTGACAAACCCCGACTGCTTCCACTGTAGGCTGTTGGATTGTAATACGGCGGCATACAGGTAATCTCCCTGAATGACGGGGCGGCACACCCATGCGCCCGGTAATGCGATGGTATCCAGGTACTTACCTTCCAAATCATACCGTTTAAAAGCATTTTGCTGGCGCGAACAGACGATCAGACACGGATTGGTTTTGTCCCGTGCATCTATACAAACGCCATGCGCATTCAGCAGGTGCTCCTTGCCCTCGCCGCGCCCTCCAAAATGGCGGGTATAACGCCCCTGGGAATCATATTGGATAATAAAATCCTTTCCGTATCCGTCGGCCACGTAGATGTCGCCATTGGGCGCGATGGCCGTTTCGGTGGGGATATATTCTTCCGGTTTTTCGTACATGCCTGTTTCTTTCGGATAATCGAGTGTCATCAAAACCTTCCCGTCGATCGTCGTTTTGATGACCTGGTGGCGCGTGTTGTCGCAGATAAACAGGACATCGGCGCCGTTTTCGTTGAACAGCGTGAGGCCATGCGCGCCGGGATATTCCGTCCCCCAGGCGTCCAGCAGTTTGCCGTTTTTGTCATAAATCAGGACGTTGTTGCGCGTTTCGTTGGTCAGCAACAGGATGCGTCCTTTTTGATCCTGCACCATTTCGTGGCAGTCATTCACAGGGTTTTTGCTGACATCGGCCTGGCTCCATTTTGTGTTGATTCGGTAGCGCTTTTGGTTGTGTCCTAATATCATATCGTTTTGAGTCAATAGTTTGGGTACGTACAAGGCCCCTGCGAGGCCGAGTGAGGTGTTGAGTAGGAAATCTCTTCTGTGCATGTCGTTCTTGAAAGTTGAGTAGTTGAGATTGTTGAGGGTTGAGCGCAACCAGGTGGCCAGTGAAGAGGTGTTATCTGCGAGGCACGAGCAGGTGACATCTCGAAACGATATTGTTTCTCCGTCTTTCAATCCTTTCGTTTCGAGATAACACCTGCTCGTGCCTCGCAGATGTATCTTCTTCACTACACAATCACGCCTCGCACCACTTTTCCCTCCACGTCCGTCAGGCGATACCGCCGTCCGAGGTGTTTATACACTAATTTTTCATGGTCTAATCCGAGCAGGTGCAGCGCGGTGGCCTGAAAATCGTGTACATGCACCGGATCGGATGCGATGTTGTAGCCGAAATCATCCGTTTCGCCATACACGCCGGGTCGTATGCCGCCGCCCGCCATCCAAATGGTAAAGCAACGCGGGTGGTGATCGCGGCCGTAATTGTCGGGAGTCAGAGCGCCCTGGCAGTAGTTGGTGCGCCCGAATTCGCCGCCCCAGATGACCAGGGTTTCATCCAGTAAGCCGCGTTGTTTCAAGTCGGTAATCAGCGCTGCCGAGGCCTGGTCAGTGTCTTTGCATTGACCCACAATTTGTGCCGGCAGGTTGTCATGCGCATCCCAGCCCTGGTGGTACAATTGTACGAAGCGTACGCCGCTTTCCGAGAGTTTTCGTGCCAGCAGGCAGTTGGCGGCATAAGTGCCCGGTACCAGGCATTCCGGGCCGTAGAGTTTGACGATGCTTTCCGGCTCTCCACTGACATCGGTTACTTCTGGAATGGCTGTTTGCATCCGGTAGGCCATTTCGTACTGCTGTATTTTGGTTTTAATTTCGGGATCGGCAAATGTTTTAAAATTTTCCTCATTCAAACTGGCGACGCGATCCAGCATTCGCCGCCGGTCTGTTTTGTCAATGGCATCCGGGTTATTGAGGTACAACACCGGGTTTTCGCCGTTGCTGAATTGCACGCCCTGGTGCACGGAATCCAGAAAACCGTTGGTCCACAATTTGGAATATACACCCTGGCTGTTGCCTTTCCCTTTCGACAACAGCACACAAAAGGCCGGCAGGTTTTTGTTTTCACTGCCCAGCCCGTAACTCATCCAGGCGCCCATACTCGGGCGGTTGCCCACCTGTGCGCCGGTTTGAAAAAAGGTCAGCGCAGGGTCGTGGTTGATGGCTTCGGTGTACATGGTTTTGATAAAACACAGATCGTCGACCACTTTGGAGGTGTAGGGCAGTAATTCGCTCAGCCAGGCGCCGTGTTGTCCGTATTGCTGGAAAGCAAATTTGGAACCTGCCAGCGGAAACGACTTCTGGTTGGAGGTCATGCCTGTGAGGCGCTGCCCTTTTCGGACGGAATCGGGCAATTCCAGGCCCTGCATTTCCCGTAATTTTGGCTTGTAGTCAAATAAATCCAGCTGCGAAGGGGCGCCGTTTTGGAACAAATAAATAACGCGTTTTGCCTTGGGGGCAAAATGTGGCAAACCGGCCATCATCGCCTCTTCCTCGTTGCCGGAAAACAGATCCGGAACCAATAACGAACCTAAGGCCATACTGCCCAGACCGAGGCTGAGCCGCGACAAAAACTTCCGGCGGTTCATATTCAAACCATGCTCCAGGATTTCTTTTTCCATAACGATATAGAGTTGGGCATAACAGGTTTTTTATAAATTGATGAGGAATGAGGGTTGAGGAATGAGGATTTTCAGGAATGTGCAAAATCCTCATTCCT
>JAYSZC010000180.1:0-5178 GCA_043738235.1 Lewinellaceae bacterium
GAAACCGAAATAAAAATTTGTACCATTTATGATTTTGATACTTATGAGACAACCACTATTCCGAGCGCCCAAAGCGTTTATTTTATAACAAAAAATCCCGAATTTTTCACTGAAGAAAAATTCGGGATGACTCATGTTGCACATATAAACACTTCGTTGATATTAGATTAAATTGGTTGTAAACGCTTGATTATCAGCACAAATAACCAATAACTAATTCTGGTAATCTTACCAGGTTACGTCATCTTCGTCGTCTTCTACTTTTTTCTTGGTGTCTTTTTTACTGTCCGTAGCCTCATCCTCCTCTTCTTCGACGGCATCTTTGATGTCCTCGTTGGTATCCTCGGGTAAATTATCCGCTACATCACGTACTTCGGTTTCTCCTGAGTGTCTGTCGTCTTCTTCAAAATCCCTGTTTTGGGCTTCCCATTCTGCCTGGCGGCGATCGAATTCTTCGTAGTCAAAATCAGGCATGAGTTCTGTTTTGACATGGGCTACCACTTCATTCAGGGAAGCGACAAAGCGGTTAAAATCTTCCTTGTACAGGAAAATTTTGTGTCGTTTGTAGCCAAATCCATCTTCACGGCGGGTGCTTTCTGTAATGGTAATGAAGAAATCATCACCTTTGGTCTTTTTGACATCCAAGAAGTAGGTGCGTCGTTTTCCGGCTCTTACGCGTTTGGAAAATACGCTTTCTTCCTGTTCGCGGTCGCGAGAATCGTCATTGCCTCCCCGGAAACCGCCGCCTCCACGTTCGCGGAAACCACCTCGGTCGCCGCCTCCGCGAAAACCGCCCCGGTCGCCACCGCCCCGAAAACTGTCGTTGCGCTCACGGAAACCACCCCGGTCTGCTCCGCGGTCGCGTTGGTCGCCGCCACGATCACTTCCTTTGTCGCGTTGGTCGCCGCCACGGTCGCGGTCGCGATCACGAAAGTTGTTATCTCTCCGTTTAAAATGCCCGAATTCCACCTGTCAAATAGTTTTATGAAAAAAATGTGTGAAAAGATGCGAGCAAAGGTATATTTTACAATGAAACATCCACTACGTTTTAGTATAAATTATCAAAACGCTATTCCGGGCGTTTGTATCGCTCTTTTCCACCTACAATGCTGCGCAACACTTTGGCCTGTAATATTTCTGCTTCCGGGCAGTTCAGCAGGTTTTTAGAGAGCACCACAAAATCGGCCATTTTACCTCGTTGAATCACCCCTTTTTCCTGTTCCTCGAAAGCGGCGTACGCATTCCAGGCGGTGTACGACAACAGGGCTTCTTCCCGCGTCATTTTTTGTTCGGTAAAAAATTCCAGTCCCGTATCGGCGCGGCGGCGGGTCACAGCGGCATAGATACAAGGCAATGGATCCACATCTTCCACGGGTGCGTCGGTACCGTTGGCCAGGCGTGCGCCCTGCTGCAACAGGTTGCGCCAGGCATAAGCCCCTGTACGCGCGCGCTCCACCCCGAGCCGCTTCACCACAAAAGGCGCGTCGCTGGTGCAGTGAATGGCCTGCATAGAGGCAATAACACCCAACTCCCGGAAGCGGGGCTGATCGGCAGGATCGACGTGCTGGGCGTGTTCAATGCGCCAGCGCAGGTCTAAATTGTAGGTTTTGCCAAAATTCTGTGTAAAAACATCCAGCACTTCCCGGTTACCGCGGTCACCTATAGCGTGTACACAAAGTTGTAGTTTGTAACGTCGACAAGCCGCAGCCAAAGCCCTGATGGTATCCACCGGTGTGGTATTCTGACCGGTGAACCCCGGTTTGTCGGCATACGGTGTCAGCAGCCAGGCGCCGTACGAGCCGAGCGCCCCGTCGAGGTAGGCTTTCACGGCCCGGCAAGTAAAATAACCGTTGCCCAGTCCGATTTGCGGAAAGCCGGCCATTTTAGGAAAATCACTGGAAGCTGGCTGCGACATCATCGCCCACAAACGCAGCGGCAGTTGTCCCGCTTCGGCCAGCCGGCGGTACTGCCCCAATTCCCAGAAATCGCTGCCTGCATCCTGAAAAGAAGTGATGCCTTTACTCAGGCATTCCGCCGAAGCCAGCGCCACTATTTTTTCAAAGTCGGCCTGTTTTTGCGCTTCGGAACGGCGGTTTTGCCAATCTGCCAACGATTGTCCGATCAGGCCCATCGCGTTTTCCTCAAATACGCCGGTCGGGTTGCCGCGCGTATCGCGCAGGATGCGCCCACCCATGGGGTCGGGGGTTTCGCTGGAGACACCTGCGAGTTCCATCGCTTTCGCATTGGCGATCAGGCCGTGGCCGCTGGCATGGTACAGCACCACCGGATGCCCGGGGGCAGCAGCGCTCAGCAGGTCGTGGTACGGATAACCGCTCACGGTGCGTCCGGGCGACATATCCCATTTTTCCTGGTGCCATCCCCTGCCTTCGATCCACTCGCCTGCGGGTACGGTTTTTACTTTTTCGGCCACCAACCCGACGATTTCCTGCCAATTTTTGGTCGGCATCAGGTTCAGGTTAATCAGGCTGGCGCCCAGCGAAGCAAAGTGGCCATGTCCTTCTATAAATCCGGGCATCGCAAAAGCGCCCTGTAAATCAATTACTTCCGTTTTTTCATTGGCCAAAAGTCGCATTTCCGCATCGCTGCCAACCGCGAGGATACGATCGCCGGCAACCGCTACGGCCGTTGCGGCGGGATGGAGGCTGTCGGCGGTAAAAAAAACGCCGTTCAGCAAAAGCAGACTTGCTTTGGTATCCGTTTTTGGGGAAGATGACTGCGAACAGGAAGTAAGCAGGGAAAAAATAGTTGCAACAATAAGAATTGATCTGTTCATGTTATGGTCAGGTTTGAATGGTTTGATAAGTTTGTTGCTCTTAACAACATCTAATCGGCTAACTTCGTGTTCTTATAACTGGCGCCCGACTTGCAAACTCCATTTTTTATGCTTGTCGCGTTGTTTTTTCAAACAGGAAAAACCACGCCGCCAAACTACTCTATATATACTTAATGCAACATGGTTTTGAATGAACGGTCGGTAGAAAAGCCCGCAAACAAAACCGCTCAACCATCTACACTTTCCAAACTGCTCTAAACGGACGATACACACATGGAGAAAATAAAAATTCTTTGGGCCGACGACGAAATCGATCTGCTGAAACCACACATCCTTTTTCTGCAAAATAAAGGATATGAGGTCGTTACGGCTTCCAATGGACACGACGCCGTGGAAATATACGAAGAGCAGGCTGCCCAAATTGATGTGGTTTTTCTCGACGAAAGTATGCCCGGACTTTCCGGGCTGGAAGTTTTGCCGCGTATCAAAACGATCAATGCAGCGGTACCGGTCGTATTGATTACCAAAAACGAAGCGGAACACGTGATGGAAGAAGCCATCGGTTCACAAATTTCGGACTACCTGATCAAACCGGTGCATCCCAACCAGATACTGCTGACACTCAAAAGGATATTGGACAACAAACGCCTGGTGAGTGAAAAAACGGCCATGGACTACCAGCAGGAGTTTCGCCAGATTTTTATGCAGATCACCGGCGGACTGGATCATGCGGAATGGGTAGAGGCTTACAGGAAAATTGTCAATTGGGAACTAAAGGTAGATGCCAACCAGGCCAGCGGCGTGACCGATATTCTCGCCCAGCAAAAAGAACAGGCCAATACGGAGTTTTCAAAATATGTAGTGAGAAACTATTTCGACTGGGTAGATAAAAACAAAGAGATCGGTCCGGTGATGTCGCACTCCATGATGCGCAAACATATTTTCCCACATGTCGGCACCGGCACGCCGACCATTATGTTATTGCTCGACAACCTCCGTTACGACCAGTGGAAAACCATCGAGCCGATTATCAACGAACAGTTCAGAACGGAAAGCGAAGGCTATTTTTTCAGCATTTTGCCCACGGCCACCCAGTACAGCCGCAATTCCATTTTCGCCGGTATGATGCCCATCGATATCGAAACGGCATTTCCCGATAAATGGAAAAATGATACGGATGAAGGTGGTAAAAACCTCTCGGAAGACTTCTACCTTGGTAAACAGATCGACCGCATTTTCAGAAAAGGCATCAAGTGGGATTACAAGAAGGTCACCAACGTCAGCCACGGTAAAGAACTGAACGACAATATCCTGCACTACATGAACAACGACCTGACGGTGATCGTGTACAACTTTATCGATATGTTGTCTCATGCCCGCACGGAAATGGAAGTGCTGAAAGAATTGGTCGGCGACGAACGCGCCTATCGCTCCCTCACTCGCTCCTGGTTCCTGCACAGCCCGCTCTGGACCGCCCTGCAAAAACTCGAAGGTCGCGACGTACAACTGTTTATCACAACCGACCATGGCACCATCCGGGTGCAAACACCCTCCAAAGTAGTAGGCGACCGCGAAACGACCACCAACCTGCGTTATAAAGTGGGCCGCAACCTGCAATACGACCCCCGCGACGTACTGGTGGTCAGAGACCCCAAACAAGCCGGCCTGCCGCGCCCAAATATTAGCAGTACCTTTATCTTTGCCAAAGAAGACTACTTCTTCCTCTACCCGAACAATTACAACCATTTTAACAATTACTACCGCAATACTTTCCAGCACGGCGGCATTAGTCTGGAGGAAATGATTTGTCCGGTGGTCAGGCTGAGAAGTAAATAAGAAGTGAGAAGTGAGAGGCGAGAGGTGAGAGAGTGAGAGACGTCCCGCTGGGCTTTCATTTTGTGGTTTCGGCCTGGGTTTTTCAGGCCTGTAAATGAATAAACGGGCGCATTATTTTTGATTCTTCAACTATCAGGTAAAAAACGATCTGGTCTTTTGGATTTCTCCAAAAAAAACCAGTATTCTTAAAGTTTTGGTATTCAATCAATTAAAAAATATTGTACATTCCATTACAGGCCTGAAAAACCCAGGCCGAAACCACAAAATGAAAGCCCAGCGGGACGTCTCTCACCTCTCACTCTCTCACTTCTCACCTCTATGCTGTATCATATCTCCAACATTCAACCCTTTGAAATCTCCCGCGGCTTTACGGCGCGGTGCATCCACACCGAACAAATGACCATCGCATTTGTGGATGTGGAAGCCGGCGCAGATTTGCCGCAACACGCCCATTTCCACGAGCAGGTCACCAACATACTGGAAGGCGAATTCGAATTCAATCTTGGCGGCGAGATCATGTTGCTCCGGCCCGGACAGAGTGTCGTCAT
>JAYSZC010000181.1:0-2107 GCA_043738235.1 Lewinellaceae bacterium
TGGATGACTTCGCAGGATGAAGATTTTCCATCCTACAATACGCCCGTTTCATTGTCCAGTTTCCCTGCCGCTTTTTACCTCGATCTGAACAACGACGGCAAACGGGATATGGTGGTATCGCCCAATAACCGAAACATTGGCGAAGACCAGAAAAATGCCTGGTATTATCGAAACACTGCTGCAACCGGTCACTACTTTGAATTACAAAACAAAACATTCCTCGTCGGCGATATGCTCGACCTCGGCTCGACGACGCATCCGGCTTTTGCCGATGTGAATGCCGACGGTCTGCAAGACCTGGTGGTGGGCACTTATGGCTTTTACAGCCCGCAAGCCGCGACCAATGCGCGCCTGTACCTTTTGCTCAATACCGGAACCGCGACCAATCCGCAGTTTACGCTGAGCGATACGGATTGGCAGGGATTATCCGAATTTACCCCGGATAACTACGATTTCACCCCCGCTTTTGGAGATATTGACGGCGACGGCGACAAAGATTTGATCGTCGGACACAACGACGGCGGATTTTTTTGTTACCGCAACAGCGCCGGACCGGGTATTCCCATGAACCTCTCGCGCGATTTCAACCCGATGTGGCAGAACATGGACGTGGTGGGCCTGGTGGCTACGCCGACGCTGATCGACCTGACCGGCGACGGTTTGATGGACATCGTGGCGGGCGAGCGAAACGGGAATATTAACCTGTTTGAAAATACCGGCAGCGCGACCAACCCACAGTACCCTTCGACTCCAACTATTCAAAAACTGGGTTTTGTCGACACCCGCCTGTTTGGCGAAGCGGTCGGTTTCAGCACCCCCGCTTTTATCAACACGCCGACCGGGTTGCTGCTCGTCGCCGGAACCAACAGCGGGCAGTTGGAGGCCTATCAAAACTTCAACCTGGCAGACACTTTTGATCTCGTGGATCCGATGTGGGGCAATGTGGATGAAGGCAGCCGTACGCATCCTGCTTTTGCCGACCTCGACAACGATGGAATTTTAGAAATGGCGCTTGGTAACCTGCGGGGCGGCCTGAGTCTTTTTAAAACAAACATCGGTACGGTGGCGCTGCAACCGCCGGCAAACCCCCAACCCGCAGTACATATCAGCCCCAATCCTGCGCGCGACTGGTTTCGTATATCGCTGCAAGCGGCGGGCGTCCTGCGCTGGCGCGCCTTGAATGCCTTAGGACAGGTAGTGGCAACGGGCGAAAGCGCGTCCAGTCCTGTAACTGTCGCCACATACGACTGGCAATCAGGTATTTATTTTATTGAAATCAGTGCCGCAGGGCACCCGATTGTACAGAAAATAGTTGTGAGGCATTAATGGGGTAGGGATAGTTTTTGAGAAAATGCTGAACATTTCTTTCAATCGGAACAGCGCGACATTTTGGTATTTTTGTGATCCCGGAACCAGGTGGAATGGATAATGCAAACATCAACTGATAAACGTAAAAAACAATGATGACAGAAGAAGAACTTGAAAATAGAATTATAGAAGTGATCAAAGAGAAACGGGTTTTTTCGAAGCCTTTTTTGGAGGTGATTAACGACTTTGAAATTAAACTCTCAAACTTTGATCCGCTTTCAAATTGTTTTGAAGTTAGTGACTATTTTGGCCCAGGAATAGGACAAGTTGCCGCAACAAATAAACTAATCAAAAACGGCAAAGTAAAAAGTGAATGGTTGAGACAGTATGAGACTAAGAAAGGAAAAACAAAAAAAGACTTCAGAGGACTTTATGTTTTCATAAACGACAACTCTCCTTTTTATGTTGGCATTTCAAAAGGAGTTATTTCACGAATATTTCAGCATACAAAAGGCCACAACCATAACACTTCAACACTTGCTTACAATATTGGACTGATTAGGTATCAGATTTTAACCGGACAAAATCATATTGGTACCAGAAAGGAGTTAAACTTTAAAACAGAGGTGGAACCCGTTAAAAAATTGCTGTTAAGGCAAAAGATTGCTTTATTGCCTATTGACAATCACGAAGAACTTTACCTGTTTGAAATTTTTTGTTCAATGAAACTTCAAACGCTTCTCAATAAATTTGAAACTCATTAAAAAGACATAAATAACAATGTAAAATACACTCGTAG
>JAYSZC010000182.1:0-5169 GCA_043738235.1 Lewinellaceae bacterium
TTTCTGGCCCGGGAGCCGGGAAGCGCGGCCCAAACAATTTCTCGATATGCTGGGCACCGGCAAAAGCCTGTTGCGCCTCACTTTTGAACGTTTTTTGCCGGTTTGTCCGGCGGCACACATATTTGTGGTGACCAATGCGGCGTATAAAGAGCTGGTTATGGAGCAGATACCCGAGCTCAGCGACAACCAGGTGATCTGCGAACCGAGCCGGAACAACACGGCGCCTTGTGTGGCATATACGGCGTTCAAACTCTCGGCACTCGACCCCGATGCCAACCTCGTGATCACACCTGCCGACCATATCGTACTGAAGGAGCAGGTTTTTTTAGATAAAATTCAGCAGGCCCTCGATTTTGCCGAACAGCAGGATGCATTGGTCACCTTAGGCATAGAACCTTCCAGACCGGATACCGGGTACGGATACATTCATTTTGGAGAAACGGCCGCCGGCAATGTGCACAAGGTGTTGCGTTTCACGGAAAAACCCAGCCTCGAAATTGCCCTTCAATTCCTGGAGTCGGGCGAGTATCTCTGGAATGCGGGCATCTTCGTGTGGAGCGTCCGGTCGGTGTTATCTGCTTTTGCAACACATTCACCGCAGATTTATCAGATTTTCCGGCAGGGCGAATCGGTGTACAATACGGAAGAAGAAGAAGCATTTATCAGCAGGTTTTACCCGGGTACGCCCAATATTTCGGTGGATTTTGCCATCATGGAAAAAGCGTCGAATGTGTACACCATACCGGCTGAATTTGGCTGGTCTGACCTCGGCACCTGGGCCAGTCTTTATGAAGAATGCCCAAAAGACCCGCAAAAGAATGTTATACAGGGCAATATACTCGCCTTGGATACCCGGAACAGCCTGATCAGAGCGCCGGAAGGCAAACTCGTCGTCGTAAAAGATATAGACGATTATATCATTGTCGATACGGCGGATGTGCTGTTGATCTATCCAAAATCAAAAGAACAGGAAATCAAACAGGTTACCGCACTGGTCAAAAGCCGAACGGGTGAGCGTTTTCTTTAAAAGACAAGAGATTCCGCTTAACCGATAGAATAGCCCTTTGCTTTTTGATTTTTGCCCTTTGCCTTGAAAACTCAGTATTCTCACGGAGTAAGCACCTATGCTTTATCAGGGTAAATCCTGATTTTACATTTTTTTTTCATGTTAAAACTTGTGTATTCCAAACATTAACTATATTCGCCACTGGTATTGATTTTTTACCTTTTAATCTACGATTAATTACATCTGTCCCAAGCTGATAATCTTCTTACACACTAATCAACAGCAGCGGCATGAGTCGACTTTCCTCTATTTCTGTCAGCCCCGAAATACAAGATGGTGCACCTGTTTTTAGCGGTACGCGCATCCGAATTGAAACATTTTATGATTTTTTACGCATCGGCGTAAGCGTCAACGAATTTCTAGACGAGTTTCCTTCCATTACGCGCGACCAGGCGCTGGAAGTGTACGACTTGGTCAAGCAACATTATACGCCCGATCAAATTGCTGCATTGGTTGACGGCAATGGCCCACACACCAATATTACATCCGGCAGATTGGCGGCCGCATAACCACTATTGTTCGCTTCCTGTACCTGGTACAAACACTAAAAACCCGAATTTTTCCTGTCGAAAAAATTCGGGTTTTTTCCTTTCAAAGAACCTCCGATTTTGAAAATATTATTGCTTGCCAATACAGCATGGAATCTTTGGAATTTTCGCCGTTCTTTCATCGAATTATTGGTAAAGGAAGGATATACTGTTGTCTGTGCTGCACCTGAAGACGGCTACGAAGAGAAGATGCGCAGCATGAAAGGCGTTACATTTATTCCTTTGCGTCATCTCTCCCGAAAAAGCCTTTCTGTCTGGAATAACCTGCGAAGCATCCTCGAACTGATCCGCTTAATGCGTACCGTGCGGCCTCAATTAGCGATGTGCTATACGGTCAAACTCAATATCTTCGGCGGTTATGCCGCCCGAATGTTTGGTATTCCTGCCATTGCGTGCGTGGAAGGACAAGGTTACACAGCCACGGCTTCCCATGCTTTTCGCTTTTTTATTTTTTGGTTGTACCGGCTTGCGTTTCGTTTTGCCAGGCGGGTTGTTTTTCTCAATTACGACGACCAGCGGGAGTTTTTGCAACACAAGGCCGTACTTCCTGAAAAAGCGCTTGTTATCATGGGTACAGGCATCGATACGGAGTATTTCAAACCGCTTCCCACTGCGACAAATACATCCCATGTTTTTCTGTTTATCGGTCGTCTGCTCAGCGACAAGGGTATCCGCGAATTTTTTCAGGCTGCTTCCATCGTGAAACAGACCTTCCCCCGGGCGCAATTTCAAATTCTGGGCAATACCGACGAAGGAAACCCTGCTTCCATTGCCCCATCGGAACTACAACAATGGATTGAATTGCAGCACATTGAATACCTCGGGTATGCTGATGACGTACGGCAATTTATCGCCGGCGCTTCCGCCGTGGTGCTGCCGTCTTACCGGGAAGGTATGCCGCGCGTCTTGTTAGAAGGTATGGCTATGGGCAAACCCGTGATTACGACCGACAGCGTCGGATGCCGCGATACGGTGGAGGATGGTATCAACGGATTCATCGTGCCTTCGGAAAACGCCGGCGCTCTGGCCGAAGCGATGCTTCAATTTATCCAACTCAGTCCGGCCGAACAGTTGGCCATGAGCCAGTACAGCCGCTATAAAGCCGTTAAAAAATTCAGCAACGACCGGGTACTGCCTCAGTATTTGAGGCTGGTTCGGGCAGAGCTGAGGCGCTCATAAATCTGCTCCGCTGCCAGGGCCCAACTGAATTGCCCGCGTTGTTGACGGCCGGCCTCTACCAGCGATTGCGCATAGGCCGGTTCCGCATATATTTTTTCCAGGGCTGCCGCTATGGAAGATTCGGAAAGGGGGTCGACATACAAAGCGGCTGTTCCGGCTACTTCGGGCAGGCTGCCGGCCCGGGCCGCTACTACGGGCGTATCACAGTACATAGCCTCCAAAACAGGCAAACCAAAACCTTCACTCAGCGAAACATAAGTGAGGGCCAGGGCGGAGGCCATCAGGCGGGCCAAATCCGTTTCCGGCACATAACCGAGCAAACGAATATCGGCGCGGCTTTGCACCTGTTCGTAAGCCGCGCGCACTTCGCCCGTTTGCCAGGCAAAACGACCTGCCAGCAGCAGCAGCACAGGCGCGCCGGTCTGCTTTTTAAACTGGTCGAATGCGCGAATCAGCCGGGGAATGTTTTTCCTGGGATGTATGGCGCCGGTATAGAAAAAAAAGGCTTTTCCGTCGGAAAAATCATTTCTAATCTGTTGTTTCTCCATTTCTTGTAGAGGTTTGAAAATATCGCGGCATCCATTGTGTATAGTGGTGATTTTAGCCGCATCTATCCCGCAGGTCTGTACAATATCTTGCCGCACATACTCCGAAACCGTAAGCACATGATTGGCGCGGCGCAAAAAACGAGGCAGGAAACGCAGCAAAAAACGGCGGTGCCGGGCAGCCACCTGCCCGGGAAAATGCAACGGCACCAGGTCGTGGCAGGTCATTACAGTGGGCACTTTCGACGACAGGCTGCACATCGAGTCGGGCGAAAAAAACACCTCCGCCCGCTCCCTTCGCAAAACGCGCGGCAGCATCCAGTCGAACCATATCCGAAATAAAACCGGGTGCCTCGCCTGGGGCGGCACAACGATGGGCTTCACATTGGAAGCATATACAAAACGCGGATCGTAAGCCCGGTCGAACAGAAAAATAAAGGTGTCCTCCGGGTGGCGGAGCACCATGCGGCGCATGATTTCATGGGTGTACCAACCAAATCCCTCCAATTGGTCCGGCAGTAAAAAACGGGTATTCACCGCTATCTTCATTTCTTAACGAGCGTTCAGACTTTTTTCATTTTGTGCGCGGTACTACTGCGGACTGTCTTACTTTTGCAGCACACTACTGGACATTTTCCAGCCACAAAGTTCATCATTCCATGATTATTGTTCATCGCAAAATATACCCCGATGCTTGATTTTTCCGCTGCCCGTCTGACTCGTTTTGCCGCTTCCTGGGTGGGCAACAAAAGCCGGTTCGAAGGCGTATCCATTCCCAAACAAACCTTGGTGCCGCTTCATGCAGTAGCCGAAGAAATGCTGCTGACTTCTTTCCTGAAACCATTTGAAAAAACGGAAGAGTTTTTCTATTTCCACCATGAAGAAGATGTAAGCCATCACCTGGTGTATCAACGTTGTATGGCCATTTTTCAGGATCCCGAAACGATGAATGAGGAGGTGGCCAAACTTGCCCAGCAACTGTACGAACACGCCGAAGCGCCGAAGGTACAGGGCGGCGAATTTTTTGTGGCCCACTTTGAAGACCTGATGCTGCAGGGCGAACCGGTGTCCGCCATCGGCCTGTGGAAAGTGCAGTCGAAAGAGGCGTTTTTAAAAACCGACCGCACTGCCGAATCCTTTGCCCTGAACATCATTGAAGGCATCGCCACCGGAAAACCGGAAGTGGCGGCGCTCATTTTTCAACTCGATGAGTCGGAAGGCTACCGTATCTGCGCGGTCGATTCGGTGAGCAAACGCGACGAGCGCTCTTTCTGGAAAGACGAATTCCTGCGCCTGCGCCCGATTGAAGACAATTACTTTAACACCCGCCACTACATCAACCTCACCGGCGAATTCATCACTCAAAAAGCGCCTTTCAAATTCGGTATGGATCGCACGGAAACCATCGACGCGCTCAACCGCTCCGGCGATTATTTCAAAGACAACGAACAGTTTGAAATAGAGGACTTTTCCAATAGTTTATTCCCGGAAGCAGAGCAACGCGAAGCATTCCGCGAATTCCGCGACGAATACGCCAAAGCCTACGCTGTGCCACTGGAAGACCAGTTCGACATCAGCGGTCAAGCCGTCAAAAAGGAATTCAAAGTGTTCAAAAGTGTCATTAAATTAGACAAAAACTTTCACCTTTATGTGCACGGCCGCCGGGACCTGATCGAACGGGGATTTGATGACGACAAGGGGAAGAAGTTCTATAAGGTGTATTTTGATAACGAAGAATAAAAAAGTCCGAAGTCGTCAGTGCGAAGTCGTCAGTCCGTAGAGTACACTGTTACAGTTTGATAAACCCAAGTTTGAAACGGTGTACTCTACG
>JAYSZC010000183.1:0-5159 GCA_043738235.1 Lewinellaceae bacterium
ATCATTCCCTTGCATACTTCGCGCGTCATATATAAAAGCCCCTTTATATTGGTATCGATCATGCGTTCCCAATGCGAAAGATCACCATTTTGTATGGCAGATAGTCCTGCGGCCAATCCGGCATTATTGACTAAAATATCGATGTTTTGAAAATTATCGGGCAGATTGGACAGCGCCGCTTCTACGGCTCCGGCATCGCGCACGTCGAATGGCAACAGCAACACATCACTATTATAGTCGGCTTCAAAACTATTTTTCAAAGCCACTAAACGCTCCACGCGCCTGCCCGTCAGGATCAGGCGGTATCCGTTTTGCGCAAAAATTTCTGCGGTAGCCTTACCAATACCGGAAGTGGCGCCGGTGATAAGTACGAGCGGGCCGGCGCCTTTTGCCGTGGTTTTCTGCTCCGGGATGGATTCAGGAATATCCTGCTCATCGGCAACCATGACAGGCGCTTCGATCACTTGTTCAGCCTGCGGTTCCGGCGTTTGTGCGTCATGAGCAAAAAACAAACGATCGTTATCTTCCGTGCGGAGGTTCACGTCGACTGCCACCGCCTGCTCGTACCAGTGTTGCGCATCACCATCGGCATTGTTCTGCAAACTGTGGTGCGCCAGAGCGAACATTACTTCCGCATCTTCCGGGTTGTTTTCCAATGCTTTTTGCAGGTAGTGTACCGCCGTTTCGCGATAATCCTGCAGGTGTTCCGAGGTCATCAAACCCAGTTTCCGGAAAATACCAAGGAAATCTGGATCTAGCTCTGCCACGCGATCCCAGCAGTATTTGGCAAAAAGATAATCGCCTTTTCCGACAGCCATATCACCCATCAAATCATAAGATTTGGCTTCGTTCGGATTTTCTGGCGTAGACGTATCGGCAACAAGTTCTGTTTCAACAGATTCGGGTTCGTCGGGCAGTGCCGTTACCGGCTGGTATTTGGCAAGCGAAGTCTGGTATTCTTGCGAAAGGCGTTCATTTTCGGGATATTGCTCGGTAGCGAGTTGCAGTAGTTCGAGACCCCGTTCGGTATAACCCTTTTCCAGCCAGAAATGTGCATCGAGAATAGCCTGATCTACTTCCGAAGTATGATCCGTTAGTTCGGCCTGCTCATCGTCTTCAGGAGCAATCAGGAACTCAGGCGCCGCTGCTGACTCGGGAGTAATGATGTCTTCCTCTACAACAAAGTCAGGCGCCAACGCCTGCAACTCCGGTTCTTCCAAAGGTTCGGGCGCCAGCACACCGCTGCTCAGCGGCATTTCCGGGAGATGGGGCGCTTCGACTACTTCGGGACTGTCCTTTGCCTGATGGACGAGGCGGCGGTATTGGCCATGCCAGTCGGAAAGATCGAATCTGTTAAAGAAAATCGCATAATCATCGGCTTCCAATTGCGCTGCGGACACATAACCGCGATCCCTGAGCAGGCTGATAAAATCACCTACCTGATTGGCAATCGTCCGCACGGCATCCAGTTCAGCCTCAAAAACCTGTTTTTCCACACCTTCCGCGTGTTGGTACTGGGTGCTGATGTCGAGCCAGGCGTTTTGCCAGAAATTCATGTATTGCAAGGCATTTACCATCCGGTCGATATGCGTGGGGATGGGTTGACTTTCTTCATTGACGCCATCTGCCACTACCACCAACAAAGGTTGTTCAACCGACAAAGCTTGTATGGCAGCCAACATGCCTGTCATGCAGGCGCGGTCTTTCAGGAAATTGTCGGTCACCAGCAACAGCGCCGGTTCGCCGGAGCCTGAAATCTGACTGGCAAGTTCGCCGGGCAAACGTTCGCTGGCATGCTCAAAGGGGATGCCAATGCGGCTCAACTGACGGTCGATATGCTGCGCCAGTCCGGCATTATGGTGGGAGTAAGCAAGGATGATTCGGTTCATTTTATTTTTTAGCGCAATTCTTGGATGAGTCTGGTAAATTTCTGTTTAAAGTCTGCGTATTTTGAAGTGGCAGGGCCGTCGAAACCCGTATGAATCTGCCGCACCTGATTTTGTTTGTCTATAATAATCATGGTTGGGAAAGCCATTACTTGATCGAGTGCCGGAAAAAAGGCGGCTGCCGATGCTTTGTCAGCTTTACCTGCATATACTATTTCAAATGGTATGCCCATTTTCGTTTTGTACGATAAAAGATGCGCATTTGCCTGCGCCACATCCTTGTTTCGTTCAAATGAGAATCCTACAACGGCCATTTCTTTCGCCAGTTCGGGATTTTCTTTCAAAAATGTTGTGAGAAATACCTGTTCGTCGCGACAGTTGGGGCACCAGGTACCCATTACGGTAAATACTTTGATTTTATTGTCAAAGGCGGCGGATGGAAATACCAAGTCTTTTCCTTCGGGTGTTTTTACAGAAAAACTAATCTTGCCACCCTGTTTCAAATGGGTCAGCGAATCGGCGGCGCCCAATGTGAAATTCGGATCCTTCCAGGCGCTCCAAAGCGTTTGAGACCGGTGTCCCGAACGAAATTCGCCCTGTAAACTGTCGTTGCGGATGCTGCCGGAAAACAAATAGGCATGAGCGCCGTCGAAGCAGGACAAAAAGAATTTACGCCCCTGTACGGTACCTTCCAGGAAACGGTAGTCGCCGGTTTCGGTGCGGAAAGTACCCTCCAGGTGGTTGCCTGTTTGTTTGAATTCCCCAATGGCTTTTTCCAGGTCTTCAGGTTTCCCTTCCACACCGAACAGCGTCGCCCAGGAGCCGCTCAAATCGCTCAGCGGTGTTTCCTTCAACGGCGTAAAACGATACCCGCGTCCGGCATGCGCATAAAAAGGGATGCGATAATCTTCTTTCGTGGTGACGACCCATTCTCCCTGCATCACGCCGCCCCTGATTTCAGCGTGTATATAGGACTGGTATTCGGGAAACCAGATGTTCATAGTGTCCCGGGCCTGGCTGCGGTCGCGTCCGTACTGAATACTGTCCAAGCGGATACGCTCCGAGCCGTTAAATATCTCCACGTAGAAGCGTTCGTCGTCGATGTACGTTACTTCAAAGTTGAAAGGGAGTTCGCCGGGTTTGAACTGGTCGTACAGAATCATTACCGTGTCTTTATCATTCACAGGTACCCGGTATTTTTCCAATTCCAGCACACCACGCCAGACGCCCGGCGCCACCCTGGTATAGGAAGAATCCGTCGTCACACAGCGCGCGAGGAAAAAGGTCGAAAAAATCAATAAAAAACTGTTAATCAGTATTTTGTATATCATTGTTTAGTCAGGTTTGAATGGTTTGAAAGAGTTTGATGGTTTGGCGGCGTCGCTTTCACTGACCTTCTGTTCAAAACCACTTTGCGTCGGGTATAAATAAATGTAAGACCCCGGTACCGGCAAAGAAGCAAAAGTAGCGCAGTTATGCGAACCACGACAACTACAAATGCCTGCGAATTGTTTTGGAACCAAAAGAAACGCCCGGAATGTATCGTGGGAAAGTCGAACATCCGGGCATTTCAGGAAAAACTGATTTCGTTGTCGGCGGGATTCAGGAACGCTTCGACAGCGCGTTGGATAAAGTAATGAGACCGCTTCCTATCAGGAAAAGCCCCATCGTGACGCAAAGGATTAACATAGATTAGAGGATGTAAAAAGATGAAATAATGATTATTTGGATGTTTGCAGGGTTTATAGTTTATGAGTTTATAAGTTTATGGTCTTAACTCGAGCTAAGCGCTACAACATAAACCCATAAACTCATAAACTATAAAATCTGCTGATTTCAAGAATGATGCCAACTCATTGCCCATTGCTTTGTTGAAACTAAATTAGAAAGTCATCGAAAACAAATTTCCCGTATTTTTGCAGTGCCTAATAAAACAACACGTTCATGCTCCAACATTGGCTCAAAGATTTGGTAGAACGGCATGCCTTCGGCGCGTGCCAGTATTTGGGTGAAAAAATGCACCTGTCTCCCGCTGTGGTGCGGAAATATTTTATTTATACCTCTTTCATCGGAATGGGTTCTCCACTCATTGTATACCTGTTTGTTGCCTTCTGGGTCAATATCCGCCGGTATATCCGTAGGGGGAAGAGTTTGATCTGGGATTGATCTTGTGTGTATGGTGTTTAGTGTTTCGGGGTGCTTCGCCTTTGGCCGCCGTCCCCGTCCCTATGGCTGAAAGCATAAAATAATCTAATAAAATACAGGCTACGCCCACAGATGCCTCCCACGCCTTGCGTGGTCTGCATGACACATTTGTTTGGCAATACGGATAAAAAAGCTACTAGGGACCAATAAATTTTGATGCGTTTGCTCTGGGTACGGGGACGGCGGCCAAAGGCGAAGCTCCCCCAAACACTATAAGCCAAACACCAAATACCGTTTCATTTCAGCCTGTAATTTCGAGGCTTCTTCCCGCGCTTTTTCCGCAAAATCGAGGCCATTCGAGGCATAAAGTATACTGCGGGAGGCATTGATCAGCAGGCCGCAGTCCTTGTTCAGCCCGTGTTTGCAGATGGCTTGCAAATCGCCGCCCTGAGCGCCTACACCGGGAACCAGTAAAAAATGATCAGGCACAATGCTTCTGATCCGGGCAAAGTCATTCGGGTGGGTGGCGCCAGTCACAAACATGAGATTGTCCGGGGTGCCCCATGTTTGCACCACGCGCAGAACTTTTTCCCACAATGGTTCGCCGGAAGCCTCCTGTAGATCGCGTTGAAAATCAGCGCTGCCGGAGTTGGAGGTAAGCGCCAGCACAACGGCCCATTTTCCGTCAAAACCTAGAAAAGGCACTACACTGTCTTTGCCCATATAAGGCGCTACCGTGACGGCATCGCAGCAAAGTTGCTGAAAAAACGCTTCGGCATACATCCTGCCCGTGTTGCCGATGTCGCCCCGTTTGGCGTCGGCGATGATAAAGTGCTGATTACCAATGTAATCTACTGTTTTAGCAAAGGTTTGCCAACCCTTCGGTCCCAGCGCCTCGTAAAAAGCGAGGTTGGGCTTATAAGCCACGCACAGGTCGCGGGTGGCGTCGATGATGTGGCGGTTGAATTCAAAAACGGGGTCTTCAGCGTCGTGTAAGTGGGCCGGAATTTTGGACAACTCGGTATCCAGGCCAACGCAGAGGAATGATTTTTTGCCGAATATTTCAGCAATTAGGGTGGCGCGATTCATGGGGCAAAGGTAGAGGAAGGGTTTGAAAGTTTGAAAGAT
>JAYSZC010000184.1:0-2102 GCA_043738235.1 Lewinellaceae bacterium
CACCGCATCCTTGCCTGTATCTCTTTCAAAAACGCTTCCTGCCGACTAATCATCTCCCGGTTTTTGCGCCGGGCGTCTTCCGTTTGCGGGTTGGGAATGGTATCTATCCGCTGGAGCCACTCTAAAGCTTTCGGGAAATTTTCGCGTTGCATATAAGCGTAAGAAAGGTTGAGTTTGCCCTCGTCATAACGCGGATTGATGTCCACCGCGCGTTCGAGCAGGGCGATGGCCTTGTCGGTATCGCCGCGTTTCAACAGCGCCGAAGCGTAGTTGTGCATGATCTGGAAACTCCAGGGATTGAGTTGGTACGCCGCTTCAAATGCAGCCACGCAGGGGCCCATCTGGTCGAGGTAATACCAGCCAATGCCTTCATGCCATTGCAGCGGCATGGCCACATCGTTGTATTCATTAAACAGGTTGCGGGCTGCAGTTGCCTCCCGGATCGTCCTACGGTGATCGCTCCGGCTTTGCGCTTCCATCGCCCGCAGCGTATGGATTTCTCCTGTGACGCGGTACCAGCCAATCACAACATTGAAGAGCAGGCCCAAAGCGAGTAATCCCATAAAAGAACCTGCTGTTTGCCGGATCGGGATGCCAGGCAGTTTGGCCCACAGGGCATTTGCATGAAAAGCCAGGTACGCCAGCATGACCGCCAGCATCACCTGCATTTCGATGCGTTCGCGGGGAAAATCGAAGTATTGAATGATACAATATCCCAGTAAGCCGATCGACAGCACGAGCACATCGTGGCGCTGCCTTTCCCCGCTTTGTTTGCGGAGCACCCAGATTGCGGTGAGGAATGCCACTGCAAAAATGGCGCAAAACAAGAGCGCCCCGACCATGCCCATTTCGGAGCGGATTTCCAGGTAGTCGTTGTGTACCCGGGTAAAAATGACATTTTGTTCCTGCAAGCGGTATCCGCCCTCGATATTTTTGGAGGGAAACCAGAATTTCCAGCTGCCATTGCCCACGCCCCACCAGTAGTGATCGCGGTTGAGCACATCCGTTTTGTACCACACAAACCTGCGTTCATTGGCCGAAACGCTTTCCAGGTAGGTGGCGGGATTCAGCCGCTCTGCCAGCGAATTGCCCCGGCCTTTCAGCGCAATCAGCGCCAGCAGCAGCAACAGGGCCAGCACGCCGGCAGGCAGTATTTTTTTGAAAAAAACAGGTCGAAAATCAGGTTCCAGCCATGCCCGTACGGGAAAATAGATCAGTATGCCTGCCGCAAGCGCTCCGTACACCGTGCGCGCTTGCAGCACGACTATGAGGGCCGTCAACAGCCCGATGGAGCTGTAAAAGAACATTTTCCGGGGAAACTCTTTTTGAAACAACACATTGAAAACGAGCAGGAAAAACAAAAAATCGGCCGCCAGGCTTTTATTGCCGTACACAGCGGACGCGTAATCATACAGCGCTTCATTTTCCAGTCCGTGCTGCCCGTAAGCAATGGCCAATTGAACCAGCAGGATGCCGCACACGGCCCAGGTCAACAGGGAAGTCGCTTGTCGAAGCACTTGCCGCACCATATCTTCACTGCGCAACAGCATCTGTCGCACTAACCAGTACACCGCAAACAGCAGCAGCACTTTCTGGCTGTAAAAGACCGCCTCCGACCAACTGAAGGCCCAGAAAATGGAAGCCACATTCATGGCGTACCAGCCCAGCATGAGCAGGTCGAATCCGTGCAGCCGCCAGTCGGCCCTTTCCCGCATATCGCGCCTGATCAAGAGCAACCCGATCAACAAAATCAGGGATAAGAACAAAAAACGCGGAGACAAATAACGGTCGATACACGACCACCACAAGACCAGTGAATTGACGCCGAATACCAGCCACAACAGGAGGCGGTAATGGGCGAGCGGGTCTTTTTCCACCGGCGCAACAGCAGATTTTGCCTTGGGAGTGTTTTTCTGACGCATGGAACGCAATAGGCTACAGGTTTGTAACTTTTTGAAAATGTGCGTATTAAATCATGATTTTCCGCAAAATTATTTTCTGATGCAATAGACAGTATACAGAATTAGGGTTTTATTCTTCCGCGCATACGCAACCTGAAGTTGTGTAATCCGCAAGGAATGAAAATATTGTAATCCCGCAGG
>JAYSZC010000185.1:0-5158 GCA_043738235.1 Lewinellaceae bacterium
CATGACCATCGAACGTACGGCAGATGCAATCATCGTGAAACTGCCACCGAATATTAATATAGAGGAGATTCAAAGATTTTTGAACTACCTGCGATACAAGGAAATTGTTGCCAAAAGTAAGGCGACCCAAGAGGACGTTGACAAACTCGCCAGAGAGGTCAACAAAAGTTGGTGGGAAAAGAATAAGCATCGCTTTCTACCTGGAGAATGAAAGTAGTAGTGGATAGCCCTCAGTCTATTCCTTGACATCAAACTTTGGACGGGGGATAAACTACTGATTGGTGGGTTGACCAAAAAAGGTTTCAAAAACATCATCACAACTCAGAAGATGTTGCAACTAAGGCGAGAAATATAAAGATATGCGCTTCTATAAAGAAACCAACGCCAGATGCACCTTATGACGAAGTCCCCTGCTCAAACGTCCGAAACGTTTTGGTTTCATCAGCAAAGATACGGAATCTATGGGGAAACATGCAATGGCTACTTTTGTAAAAAAATCCATCCATGCCAGTACCACAAAAAGAGACATCTGCAATCCTCCCTGAAAAAATCAAGGTGTACGTAAAAGGGCTAGACCCGGAAGCGGAGGTAATTCTTTTTGGATCACGCGCACGCGGGGAAGCGCATGAAGATTCCGACTGGGATATGCTGATCCTGACAGAACGCCCTGTGACTTTAAAAGTGGAACAATCTTTTCGGCACAAACTATTTGAGCTGGAGTTGGAATTTGGCCAGTCCATTTCAGTGCTTGTCTATTCAAAATCCGACTGGAATGGCAAACATCGGTCTACACCTTTATACCACAATATTCAGGCTGAAGGAATTTTATTATGATCAATGAAATGCTTGCCGACCTTACTCGCTGGCGCACAGACTAAATAACCCACAAAAGCCAAATATAGCAACCGACTACGACGTTGGTATCGAGTAAGAACTTACCATTCATCGCGCACACGGCGTTGTTGAGCTACTGCATCTCCTCGCCACTGGAGTTTACCGGCCAAGTCCGAGAAATCATATAGGGACTTTTGACCGTTTTTGACAAGAGAAGCAGATGTCTGCACAATTTTTACATAGTCGAGACTTTGTAAAAGTTGCAGCAACAGGGTGTATTTGCCTTCCTCTACATTCAGAATGACTTGTTTCATGACTTTTATTGTAGAACAAAAATAGGGTTTTTGAGCGATACTACGCGCAGAGGTACAAGCATCGCTTACGCGAGACTCTGCCCGCCGCAATAAGTCTAATATTGATTTGCGGCCGTAGTTAGCCTAATCAAGCATGACATGGCAACAATTACCCTGTATTTGTTACAATATTTATTTACTTTTACCCCGTAAACGTTACAAATGCAGTATGAAATTTGAAAGAAAAGCCTACCTCGGCTTATTGAAATGGAAAAACAACCAGAATCGAAAGCCGCTGATTATCCGGGGCGCCCGGCAAGTGGGTAAGTCAACCTTAGTTAACCAGTTCTCGAAAGAGTTTCGCCACTTCATACCGCTGAACATGGAAAAAAAGGCGCATCAGCGTTTTTTTGAAGGCTCGAATGATGTGCGGCAAATTATCGAGGCCGTATTCCTCAGTACCAACACGCCCAAAGACAAAGGGCCTGTATTATTGTTTATTGACGAAATCCAGGATTGTCCGCGTGCAATCCAGATGTTGCGGTATTTTTACGAAGAGCGACCAGATATTTTCGTAGTGGCTGCTGGTTCGCTATTAGAGTTTGCGCTGCGCGAAGTGCCCTCTTTCCCGGTAGGGCGGGTGGAACAAATGGTGCTGCATCCTTTTGACTTCGAGGAATTTCTGATGGCCATCGGCCATACTGCTGCCCTTGAAGCGCTGAATCACATACCCGTTGAGCCGCATGCCCATGACACGCTTTTGGAACTGTTTCATACCTATGCTGCCATCGGCGGGATGCCCGAGATCGTCCGGCAATACCTTGACGAACAGAGTATGGCCAATTTGGCGCACACATACGAATCGCTCTGGCAAGGATATAAAGACGATGTGGTCAAATATGCCCGAAACCCAACTGATAGAAAAGTGATGCAACATGTGATTTACACCGCGCCGCAAGAGAAAGACCGCGTGGCATTCGAAGGCTTTGGCCATTCCAATTACAGGTCACGGGAAGTGGGCGAAGCGCTACGGTCTTTGGACCAGGCACGTGTTCTCCAGTTGATATACCCCAGCAGCAGCATCCGTCCACCCTTGGAAACAGATTTAAAAAAAAGGCCGAGGCTTCAGTTTTTAGATACCGGCCTGTTAAACCACGCCATGCAACTTCAAGCAGATATGATCGGCTTGGAGGATTTGAATAGCCTGTACAAAGGGCGAATTGTGCAGCATTTAGTTACGCAGGAACTCATGGCGCAACACGATGCCCCTTCCTACAAACCACATTTTTGGGTACGCGAAAACGCCAATAGCCAAGCTGAGGTTGATCTGTTGCACGTTCATAAACAATACATTATTCCGATAGAAGTCAAGTCGGGCGAATCGGGTACGTTACGCTCCCTGCACCAGTTTATGGAAGCATGTGGGCATTCTTATGCCATCCGGTTACTCGCCAACCAGTTTTCAATCAGCCAAGTACAAACAGCTAAGGGAACACCATTCTTGTTGATGAATATGCCATATTATCTCGGGACTAAAATACCGCAATACGCGGCGTATTTTACATCCAATCATAGCCTGCAATAACAAGCCGTCGAACCAATCCAAACAAGAAAGTTATCACTCCACACACCTGAAATCACCTTAAAAATGTCCTCCTTCAACCCATTCCCCTTCGCTTCCATCCTGGGTTTTGTCCGAAGCATTTGGCCGCGCCTCCAAGGCGTCAGCACCCGGAAAATCAGGTACTCCAACGATGGCCGTAGCGGACACGTCCACTACGAAAGCCCGGAAACGATTTTTACACTCTACTTTGAATTCGGCGGCGGCGATGTGGTGGCTTGCATCGATATTCCCGACCAGAAGCGTTGGCAAAAACATACCGGCCTCCCTGTGGAGCAGCGCGACGAGGTGCTGAACTTCATTGGCGAGCAAGTCGTACGCGACCAGACGCAGGGCGGCTCCTTCAAAATAGAAGGGAACTGGCTGAATATTTATGCCTGAGACAACATCAGCATTTTATATATCGGCAAGCGATCGTGGATGTGCATTTCAGGTGTGGCATCCATGTGCCGCCAAAAAATTCAGACAATCTCCAGGCAAGCCGCACGTAACAACTGCATGAACTTCAAACCTTTCTGCTCCGCAAAAGCCATGTTTCGCTCCGGGATTCCTTCCGGGTCCGGATAATGCTCTAATGCCCTGGTAATGCTGTCCTCACGGAGGAGATGCAACATGGGATAGGGAGAGCGATTGGTGTAATTCGTAGGATCATCGTCCTTTGTTCCCGCAAAGCAGTATTCGGGGTGGAAACTGGCGACTTGATAAACACCTTCGTAGCCCTGTTCAGCAGACAACTCTTCGGCCAATTCGACCAGATCGAGGTAGGCCTCAAAATCCGCAAAGTGCCCGGGAAAGATAATTAGTGTCGTTTCAATATCCTCCATTTGGTCCAGGTGGCGCAACTCTTCCATAAAGGCCTCCAGAGCACTTTCCATTGTAGCCTCCGGCAATACCACATACCGGATGCTTTTCCGAAGCATAGCCTTGGCTGCAAACGGGCAGAAATTGCAGCCAATAACCACGGAGTTGATCCACCGGGTGGTCTGTGCAATGATAATGGAGGGCGTCAAAGGCATTTTGTAAGTGGCTGATTACGTATTTCATTCATCGGTATGCCGTCAAGGTACAACTTCATACTGCTTTTTACCGGTTGTAACAGTAATTGCCTACTCTCTTCAGGATTATCGACTTCCTCCAACACCATCTTTACTTCCGCGAGGCACTTATTTCCAAAAATGAACCTATACTTGAAAATAAGTCTTTATTTTTCGAGGTCATTTCCAAATATGCCACGCCGAACGCTTCCGCACAGGACAGCGTGGATGCAGAGGTTCTGTTAGCGCAATTATTGGAATAATGCCCAAGCCGGCACATCATATCCGCTTGCGCGAGGCTTTGCCTTGTGTATCCAATCATTTGGGAAATTACTGCTCTCCATTTTGCTGGTTTGCTGTTGGGCTTTTCATCATGCCCACGGGCAAAATTACTTGCCGGCAGCGCGGCTTTTCGGCCTGAAAGACGGCCTCCCGCACCGGCAGGTCAACTGTGTTTTACAAAACCGGCAAGGATTTATCTGGGTTGCAACCAATGGTGGCGTGGCCCGTTTTGACGGCGTTCGTTTCAGGATTTTCAACAAGGCCGATAATGGCTTGCGTACCGACCTGATCAAGTGGATGCTGGAAGATGCCGCAGGCAAATTGTGGCTCATTTCTTCGGTCGACCGGGCAGATGGGGAATTTACAAAAATCAGCTCCATCGATATCCTTGATCCGGTTTCAGGGCAAGTAATGCCTCTGGAACAGTATGTGCCGGAAAAACCGCCCGTACCACTCGGAAGTTTGTTCTGCCGTGGAATCGTATTCCGGCCCGAACATGAAAGCAATGCGTCGTTTTCTTCCGGCACGTTATTTTTTGGGGCCGCTCTGCCCGGCGGTTGGGTGCAATGGCATCCTGATTCGGGATGGAAGCACGTTCCGGTTCCGTCGCTGTCCATGTTTATCCCACGCAGCGTTTTGCCCCGGGGAGGGCTATTCGGATTTGATATTCAAACTACGCCGGAGGCATCGCATATCATGGTGGAATTGAGTCCGGATGGAACAGTTACTAAAAACCTTTCGGTCCTGCCGGGTGCGAACCAATACATTATGATGGGCGGCAGCCGGCAGCCCGAGCATGTTTTTATCGTTTCTGCGCCATCGAACCGGGCGCAGCAAGCATACTTTTCCGTGCAACCGGGCGGAACAGTTTCAGGCCTGGATGTACAAGTTCCCCCCAATCGGCGACCGCGCTGGAACAGAACCTTGTTGCTGGAACTGGAGCAAGGGCAATTGTGGATGAACGAGCACGAAATTTTTACTAAAAATGGCGTCATCCTGCTCGATTTGTTATCGCAATATCCGTCCATTAACAGCGGTACCATTACTTCGTATCTGCGCGACCGCGACGGCGGCATCTGGCTGGGCACCGTATT
>JAYSZC010000186.1:0-5158 GCA_043738235.1 Lewinellaceae bacterium
ACTGATAACTAATAACCGATAACTAATAACCAAATCATAAACGGTTGAAAATCAATATCAATGAAAAGAAATCTCCTCTTGTTATTTGTAATGCTGCTCTGCGGGCAAGGACTGGTTGCCCAGGAAGAAGACCTGCTTTCCATGCTGGGCGAAGAAAAAACAACTGATTACGCCACCGCCAGTTTCAAAACCAACCGCATTATCAACGGGCACTCCATTGAAAATACGGCTGCCGGCGTACTCGATTTCAAAATTTCGCACCGCTTCGGCCCCGTTCGGCAGGGCGTGTACGATATGTTCGGACTCGATGCCGCTACCATCCGTATCGGTTTCGACTACGGCATCACCAAACGGCTGATGATCGGCATAGGCCGTAATGGCAACGAAAAAATCATCGACGGTTTTGCCAAATACCGCCTGCTGCGACAAAGCAGCGGCAAACGAAATATGCCCATCAGTTTGTCGTACCTGATCGACGGCCAGATCAAAACACTGAAATTTTCGGATGCGGAGCGCGACAATAAATTTACATCCCGGCTGTATTACACGCACCAGTTGCTGCTGGCCCGCAAATTCAGCAAGGCCCTGACCCTACAGCTGATGCCCACGCTGGTACACCGCAACTTAGTGCCGACCCGCGACGAAAACAACGACGTGCTGGCTATGGGTATCGGCGGGCGCGCCAAACTGACTAAAAGGGTCTCTATCAACCTCGAATACTACTATGTGCCGGAAGGCCAGATCAGTACGGACTACGCCAATTCCCTGTCCATCGGCTTTGATATAGAAACGGGCGGGCACGTTTTCCAGCTGCACTTCACCAATACCAATGCGATGAGTTATAAAGGTTTTATCACCGAAACGCCGGAAGACTGGTTTTTCAAAAACGACGAAGGCCGTATGTTGAGCGGCATCCGCTTCGGATTTAATGTGTCGCGGGTGTTTACAGTGAAAAAACCGAAAGGACTGGAGTAACGCCGAACCCTGTTCGGCGCCGCTTGGGGTTGTGTCAAAAGGGTCGAAATGGAATAAGATACCAAATTATACTTGGTTTTTTCGGTGCGAAACTTCCCGAAAGTTTAAAACTTTCGGGAGGTTGGAGGTAACACGAAATTAAATTTCACACTAAAACCATGGCTCAAGTAGAATCCGACTTTTGACACAACCCCAAGTTGGAGGTAACGCGCTCCCAAAGGCTGCCTTCGTCCGAAATGGTGCTGCATTGTATTTTTTATTATTTCTATGCTCCCGTCAATTCGAAAAACAGCGAAAAGATATTAGCCTAACCCATTGTAAAACAACAAACTATCCCGCACTTCCTCCTGCGAAGGCTCTAACACCTGCATGTCGAGTTCCATATTTCCCGGCGCCGTCATCCGCACGCTACCCGCTTTGTTCTTTTTATCCTGCTGCATGGTCTGCCAGATTTCCGGCACAATGTCTATGGGGATATTCCGGTGCGGGAAAATGCGGAGGATCAGGCGAACCCAGGCTTCCGGCACTTGCGCCGATTGGCGCTGATGCTGCACCCAACTTTCAGCCAGCATCCCGACCGCGATGGCTTCGCCGTGGGTGAGCGGGCTGTCCGTTTCCAGGAAATAACTTTCCAATGCGTGGCCGATGGTGTGGCCGTAATTCAGCAATATTCGGATGCCCTTTTCATGCGGGTCTTCCGTTACAATGCGCACTTTGACGGCAATGGATTGCCGCAGGATATCTAACCAGGTTTCCTGCGGGCAGGCAATTAATTGTTCCGGCGTCATCTCCCGGATCATTTCCCAGAGTTCCGGCGCGCCGATGAGCGCGTGTTTAATCACCTCCGCAAAGCCACTGCGCAGTTCGCGTTCGGGCAGGGTACGCAGGAAAGCAGGATCGACGAATACCGCTGCGGGGTTCTGAAAAACGCCGATGGTGTTTTTTACTTTTTGAAAATCGATGCCGAGTTTGCCGCCGATGGCCGCATCGGTCATGGATAGCAGGGTGGTCGGCACCTGCACAAAATCGACGCCGCGTTTCCAGGTGGCTGCGCAAAAACCGCCCATATCGCCGATGACGCCGCCGCCGAGGTTGATGACCAGGGCGTAGCGGTCGAGTTGAGCCTGCAGCATTTGCTCCCAAATGGCAGTACAGGTCTGAATATGTTTATAGGTCTCTCCGGCAGGAATTTCCACTACAGGCGTATCTGCCGGCAAACCCGTGGCCGCCAAAAAACCGGGCAGGCAATCGCGGCGGGTATTCGCATCACACAGCAGGATTATTTTAGAGGGCAGGCGCTGCTGCAACCATGCTGAAAAAGTGTCCTGCAAGCGGCCCAGCGCAACCGGATACGCATCGCCGGGATAAAAAGTGGTCGTCATTTTTTTTGCGGCATTCGGATCGTGATGGTAGTGCCTTTGTTGGGTTCGCTGTGCAGTTCGAGTTTCCAGCGGTGTTCCAGGCACATGGTTTTGACATAAAACAGGCCGAGGCCGAATCCTTTGACATTGTGAACATTGCCGGTCGGGACGCGGTAAAACTTATCGAATACACGTTTTTGGTGTTCTTTCGGGATGCCGATGCCGTTGTCCTCCACACTGAGCAGCAGGTTTTTGCCTTCGTTGCGCAGCCTGATGTGGATATTCGGGATGTCTTTGGAATATTTCACCGCATTGTCCACCAGATTGTGCAGGATATTGGTCAGGTGCAGCCGATCAGCCTTTACCAGGGGATTGACGGCGTCCAGGTCCAGGTGCAACACGCCCTTTTTATCATTGACTTTCAATTCGATGGAAGGAGAAATGCTGGTAATCAGTTCGGCCAGGTTAATTTCCTCGACGTTCAGTTCAATGTTATCGCGTTCAATTTTGGCCAATTGCAGCACTTTTTCGACCTGCGTATTCAGGCGCAACACCTGTTCTTTGATGATGCCGGAGTAGCGGTTCAGGCGCGGGTCGCCCTGTACTTTTTCATTTTGCAAAAAAACGTCTGTGGAAATATTGATCGTCGAAATGGGCGTTTTGAATTCGTGGGTCATGTTGTTGATAAAATCGCGCTGCAACTCCGACAGTTGTTTCTGGCGCAGGATCACAAACATGGTGTAAATAAAAAACGCAATCGTGATCACCATAAGACCCGTAAAAAAGATCACAATCCACATGTTAGTGAGGATATTGGAGGTTTTTCCCGGAAATTCGACACTGAAATAATAAATAAAACTGCTGTCGTAATGCTTCTGGAGCGGCTCGGCCAAGGGTTCTTCCGAGGCAGTGTATTTGATGAGTTTACCCTCCACCATCTGGTCGCTGGTACAGTCGAAAATAGCGTATTTGTAATCTTCTTTCAGGTTTTGCTGCTGAAATGCCTTGGCAAGGCTGAATTCCAGGTTGTTGGCCTCGAACGGGTTTTCAATATTGACGACCCAGTAATTGGATGACACCTGGCGTACGAAGTTGTCGGGAGGCGGAATGAAGTCGCTGAGTTTACCCAGGTCGATGACCGCATCGAACATGGCCTGATTCACCCTGCGGTTGAATTCCCGCTCCTGAATATCCCAGGTGCGCAGCACCCAGTAGGTTTGCACCGTAAGCAGGCTGAGGATGGAAACGGCGCCCAGCACGATGACGCGGCGAATGATGCTGTTGTTCATGCTTGTTGAGTGTTGAGACGCCCCGCCATGCGGGGCTTGTTGAGGGGTTGAGGACACAAAAGTCGTACATAAAAAAAAGCAAAACCCTCCTGACGGCGAGTTTTGCTTTTCATTATGTATTATCGTCTGAAAAAGAGGCTGCTCAAAACCTGAAAACATGCATTTAACGCGATGCCCTCAACAATCTCAACACTCAACCCCCTCAACAACTTATGCTTCTTCGGCGACTACTTCAAAAGTCAGTTCCTGTTCTACTTCCGGGTGAAATTTTACGGTAGCCGTGTAGGTACCCAGTTCTTTCACCTCGTCGGGCATTTCAATGATGCGTTTGTCCGCATCAATGTCCAATGCTTTCAGCGCGATGGACAGGTTTTGAGCAGATACGGAACCAAACAGGCGGCCACTTTCACCCGCTTTTGCAGGAATAGAAAGTTTGATGCCGGCCAATTTCGCAGCTATTTCTTTGAAAGCAGCGATAACAGCGCCTTCTTTTTTAGCGGATTGTTTTTTCAAACCTTCCAGGCGGGCCAGATTGGGCTTGTTTGCCACAATAGCCAGACCGTTGGGGAGCAGGTAGTTGCGTCCGTAGCCGTCTTTTACTTTGACCACTTCGTGCTTGGCGCCTACCTTATCGATATGATCGAGCAGAATGATATTCATTGCTGTTAAATTGTAATGCGTTTAGTGTGCAGTTTGGGACGCCGAAGGCGTCCCAAACCAATTTATTTCATCAAGTCGGCCACGAATGGCAACATACCCAGTACACGGGCGCGTTTAACGGCAGTAGCCACGCGGCGCTGGTATTTCAGGCTGTTGCCTGTGATCCGGCGCGGCAGCAGTTTGCCTTGCTCATTGATGAATTGAAGCAAAAAATCGGCATCTTTATAGTCGATATATTTGATACCGAATTTGCGGAAACGGCAGTATTTTTTGCGGCGCAGTCCGATTTTAGGATTGCTGAGAAATTTTACATCTTCTCTGGTAGCAGCCATATTGTATTGAATATTAAGGCGTTAGACAAATTGGTGGAAATCAGGCATCCAGGTCCACCACTTCGGGTGCGGACACATCTTCGTTCGCTTCAGCAGCAGCGGCAGCAGCGGCTTCCGCCTCTTTCCGCTTTTTGGAGCCGATAAGGCCGTTGCGCTTGTCGTCGTTGTATTTGATGCCGTACTTGTCGAGTTTTACCGTCAGGAAACGGAGCAGGCGCTCGTTGCGTTTCAGGCTCAACTCGAATTTGCCCAACCAATCGGCTACTTCGCAGCCAAATTCGATGCAAAAATAAACGCCCGAAGAGCGTCTGTTAATTTGATAGGCCAGCTGGCGCAGGCCCATTTCATCCACCGCAACGATTGTTGCTCCGTAACCCTCAAGGTCCTTCCGGATGATTTCCGCTGTCGACTTTACTTCATCGCCCGACAGCACCGGATCCACGATGAAATTGACTTCGTAATGTCTCATTATCAGTCAGTTGTGAAAAAATAATTTGTTGATTTTCAAATGTTTATACTCTTTGTTGTTTTTAAAACGAGC
>JAYSZC010000187.1:0-5156 GCA_043738235.1 Lewinellaceae bacterium
TTCTCTAACTACGGCAAGAAAAACGTTGACTTGTTCTCTCCTGGCGTAGCCATTTATTCTACCGTTCTGGACGGCAAATACGGCAATTTACAAGGTACTTCTATGGCAGCGCCTGCCGCTGCCGGCGTAGCCGCTATCATCCGCTCCTACTATCCCGAATTATCGGCGGTGCAGGTGAAAGACATTATGGAAAAATCTGTGATCGCCCAGCAAGGTGAAGTGTACAAACCCGGCACTACGGAAAAAGTCGCTTTCACCGAACTGTGTGTAAGCGGCGGCGTGGTCAGCGCTGTGAATGCCGTTGCAATGGCCGACCAGACCAAGGCAAAAAAGAACAAAAAAGCTGTTTGGCGTGAAGCAGGCATGGGCAAATCCGTAGCCGGCAAAGTGACCAAAGCGAAGGTGGTGACACCGTAATTCCATGTGCGGGGTCGTAAGACCCACGCACGGCGTCAAGGGGCAAAGTACAAAAGGCAAGTAGCAAAGGGCAGTATTATAAGCCGTTTGTTGGGTGCTTTTTGGGCTTTGCCCTTTTTTTCACCATGAAATATTAAAGTCAAACTTTAATTTTTCATGGTGAATTATGCGAATAATGGGTTTCCACGAATCCAAATCGCCAAAATATGCTTAAAACTGCCCCAACCCGGGTGTCATTCTGAGGCGGCGTGCCGCCTCAGAATGACACCCGGGTTAGGGGCAAATTCAACTAATTCTTGGCAATTTGGATTTACTTTAATCTTTTTGCACTTTAACCGAATATGTAATGCAGGAATGAATTGATTTCCCTCATCCCTCATCCCTCATCCCTCATCCCTCATCCCTCATCCCTCATCCCTCCTTACATATTCAACAGAAACCCAATTGTAAAATTAGCGTCCCAGTCAAAAACGAACTGTTTGCAACCGGTTGCTTCTGCGACAGCGGCATAGATATTGAGGCCCGCTTCCTGTTTGGCGCCTTCGGCTTTATAATCGGCTGGAGCTTTCAACACGGTATACCGCTCTTTGCCGGCGCGGGTTTGTTTGGCAAGTTCGTAAGGAACGCCGCCGATAATAAAGCAGGTACCGCGCACATTGGAAGGTATCTGGGAAGCCTTTCCTTTTACTTCCTGGAATACGGCGCCCGGATTCAGGTTGTTTTGAAAATATTTGGCGCCAGGCGCTTCCAGGGTGCCATTGGGCAGCCAGGAGATTTTAGTGTTGCCGGAGCCGATATCCACGACAAATGCGCGATTGTCAAAATCGCGCGGCAAAGCGGACTTGAGTGCGTAACGCGCTTCCTGTGCCGGTGTGACCACATTGACATAATAGCCCATGCCTTTCAGCGCAGCATTGATGGCGGGCATAATCGCCTCTTTCTGTGCGCCTGAACTCACCACAAAGTGGATGTCTTTCGGCCCGACGCCGAAAGACAACATATCGGCTATGTAGCGTCTCAGCCCGCTTTTCACATCTTCATCGGTCGCCAGTCCTTCCTTCACCAGACTTACACCAAATTCCGCTTTTTCCAATTTCCAGTTTTTCTGAGCGTCTACTCTGACGATAAATGAATTGAAGCCGGTCGCTCCGAGTTCCACCACTCCTTTGAGTTTGCCGCCGGAAGGTGTTGGCGCTGTGTAGCTAAAAGAAACCGGTTTAAAATTCGGGCCTGTTTTGCCAGACTGGCTACCCCAGGTAGAGCTGTTGGTAGCGGGGCTGTTTTCATTGTCGGCGCCCGCTTGCGGTTGCTCTGTCGGCGCCGGCGTCGTATCGGCAGATGAACCCAAACCGGGCATAAATTTCCGTACTACAAAAAAGAGACCGACTACTATTACGAGGGTAATCAGCAGGCGGGAAAACGTGGTTAGTCGTGCCATTGTGTGGTGAATTGTGAGTTGTGATGGTGAGTGGTGAATCGTTAAACGTGAGTGGCTTTGAATAGAAAGGCAATACAACAGTCTGAAAGCGAAACATCTAAACCATAAAAATGATTTGAACCATCGAAACGTCTTAACACAGAAGGTTGCTCAAAAACGCTCAGACATTGGTTGTATTTTAGTGTGAACGGCGCTTTCAGACGGCCAAAGGTATAACAAGCCGGGGGAATGGCGCAAGGCCGTGTTTAGTGTTTGTACTTCACACATTTTCCCTTACTTTTGCAGCGTCCAACCAAAAAAAGGCCGACAACCTTTTTTATTTCACCTGTTTTCCTCTGTTTTCCATGACTGCTACGCATACCCAGCTCTCTGAGCGCGTCCAGAAGCTTGCCGAATCCGAAACCCTCAAAATGGCGCGTATGGGGCGTGAACTCCGCGCACTCGGCCATGATGTAATCAGTTTAAGCCTCGGCGAACCTGATTTCGATACGCCCGATCATATCAAGGAAGCTGCTTACCAGGCCTTGAAAGATGGTTATACCAAATATACGCCTGTAGCCGGTCTGCCGGAACTGACCAAGGCAATTTGCGAAAAATTTAAACGCGACAACCACCTGGATTTTCGCCCCGAACAGATTGTTGTGAGCAACGGAGCCAAACAAACGGTCTACAACCTCTGTCAGGCATTGCTGAATCCGGGCGACGAAGTCGTGGTTTTTGCGCCCTATTGGGTTTCTTACTGGGAAATCATCAAAATGTCAGACGCGATACCGGTACCTGTTTTTGCCGGTGTGGAGACGGATTTTAAACCTTCGCCGCAACAACTCGCCGATGCCATTACGGAACGAACCAAATTTGTATTGTTTTCATCCCCCTGTAACCCGACCGGCACCGTCTTTTCGCGCCAGGAATTACAGGAATACGCCGATGTGGTCGCAGCGCACGAACATGTGCTGATCGTAAGCGACGAAATTTACGAATACATCAATTTTACCCACGAGCATATCAGCATCGGTTCTTTCCCAAATGTGAAAGACCGTACCATCACCATCAACGGTTTTGCAAAAGGTTTTGCAATGACCGGATGGAGATTAGGATACATGGGCGCACCGAAATATATTGCCGATGCCTGCTCTAAAATTCAAGGTCAGGTGACCAGCGGCGCTTCTTCTTTCGGGCAAAAAGCCAGCGCTGTCGCTTTGATGAGCGACCTGACGCCGACGGAAACAATGCGGGAAGCCTTCCGCGAACGCCGCGATATTGTGTTGTCGCTGCTGGAAGAAATTCCCGGAATCCGCACCAACCACCCGGAAGGCGCATTTTACGTTTTCCCGGATGTAAGCGCCTATTTTGGCAAGTCGGACGGACAAACTACTATCCGAAATTCAGATGATTTTTGCGATTACATCATGTCTAATGCCTATGTAGGCCTGGTGTCCGGCGCTGCTTTCGGCGACCCCGACTGCTTTCGCTTGAGCTACGCTGCATCGGAAGAACAACTCCGGGAAGCCATACGGAGAATGAAAGAGGTGCTGGGACGGCTGAAGTAATTTAGTTATCAGTTGTCGGTTATTAGTTATCAGTTATTAGTTATCGGTTATCAGGGGTGGTACCGCTTGGCTCAGGGCTTATAAGGTAGCCAAGGGCTGCCACCCCCGATAACCGATAACTAATAACTGATAACATTTAGGGAGCGGAAATGCAACCCCATGAACCAATTCCAGCCTCAAACCCTGATAACTAATAACCGATAACAGATAACTAATAAGAGGATGACCGATACTTTTGAAGCGCTGGGCCTGCCCGCGCCTTTGTTGAATGCCCTGAAAGATATGGGATTTACACATCCTACTCCTATTCAGCAAAAAGCCTTTTCAGTGGTGCTGTCCGGCCGGGATGTGATAGGTATTGCGCAGACCGGAACGGGCAAAACTTTTGCCTATCTATTGCCGATATTACGCCAGTTGAAATTTTCCAAGGATAAAGACCCGCGGGTATTGATTATCGTGCCTACCCGCGAATTGGTGATCCAGATGGTGAGTGAAATTGAAAAACTGAGCGCCTATATGGATTTGCGGATAGCGGGTGTCTACGGCGGAACCAATATCAATACGCAGGCAAAAACGGTTGCGCTGGGCCTGGATATCCTGGTAGCTACTCCCGGTCGCCTGCTCGACCTGGTTTTCATCCGGGCATTACAACTAAAATCGGTCCGGCAATTGGTGATCGACGAAGTAGACGAAATTCTGAACCTCGGTTTTCGATCGCAGTTAAATTCACTCCTGGATATGTTGCCGAAAAAGAAGCAGAACCTGCTTTTTTCGGCCACTATGACCGAAGAAGTGGATGATATGATCCAGATATTTTTTAAAGGGCCGCAACTGATCGAGGTCACCCGTGTGGGTACGCCGCTGGAAAAAATCAGGCAAAGCGCTTACCGGGTACCGAATTTCAACACCAAACTACATCTCCTGGAGTATCTGCTGAAACACGATGAAACCATGGAGAAAGTGCTGATTTTCGGCGCGACCAAAAGAATGGCCGACCGGATTTACGCATACCTGGAAACCAAATTCCCTGAACAATTCAGCGCAACACACTCCAATAAATCGCAAAACTTCCGAATCCAGGCTATACAGAAATTCCAGGACGGTACCTTGCGGGGGCTGGTGGCTACCGACCTCCTGGCCAGGGGATTGGACGTGACCGATGTGACGCACGTCATCAACCTCGATACGCCCGATACCCCCGAAAATTATATCCATCGCATCGGACGTACGGGCCGGGCCGATACGGAAGGCGCTGCCATCACTTTTATAGCGGAATCGGAGCTGGTTTACCAGGAACAGATCGAAACCTTAATGAATAAGGTAATCCCGATGTTGCCCTTGCCGGATGATCTGCTGATTTCCACAGAACTCACAGAAGAAGAAAAAGAAGCCCTCTATTCCGGCAAAAACTACATGAAAGTGCCGTCGCTCCTGCAATCTAAAGGCGCCTTCCACGAGAAAAAAGAGAAAAATAAAAAGGTCAATCTGGGCAACGCCACCAAATACCGGCGGGAAATGAAGTATAAAAAGCCGATCAAGCGGAAGCCGAAGAAAAAATAGTGTTTGGTGTTTGGTGTTTAGGGCGCTCCGCCTTTGGCAACTATGTGAGTTTTGGCCAAACTACCCACAATTGCCAAAGGCGGAGCGCCCTAAACACCAAATACCAAACACTATACACGGCTAAGGGCGAAGCTCCCCAAACACTATACACTATACACGAAATACGAAAGTACCCTTCTCATGGTATTTTT